>JAKAGL010000071.1 GCA_021815535.1 bacterium | reverse complement strand
CGACGATTCAATCCGGAACAAATACTTTTTGCAGAAAGAGCCGGGGGTGTGGGAACTCGATCCCGCCATTCGCCAGACGGTCCATTTTTCCTTGCTGAACCTTTACAACCCGGCACAGCTAAAGCTGATGCGCAACCTGGACGTTATCCTCTGCCGCAATGTCATGATCTATTTCGACAGCGAAGGGAAAAAGCAGGTGAGTGAACATTTGTACGCCGCGCTCCGCCCCCTTGGCTGTTTGGTGATCGGCCAAAGCGAGTCACTTTTCAAAGTAACCACCCTTTACAACATGAAGCCGATGGGTAACGTGCTGGTATACGAGCGGCCGGACGCGGTTGGGGAATGATTATGAAAGGTCTGCCGCGGATACGGGTATTGGTAGTGGATGATTCACCGTTCATGCGGATGGCGATCAGCCGGACGTTGGAACCGGCGGCGGGCATCGAAGTGGTGGGGCAGGCGCGCAATGGCATCGAAGCGATGGAGAAGGCCAAGGCGCTGAACCCCGATGTGATCACGCTCGATATGGAAATGCCGGTAATGGGGGGGCTGGAAACCCTGAAAGCAATCATGACCTGGCCCCGGCCAATTCCATGTGTGATGGTGAGTTCGTTCACCACCCAAGAGGCCGAGATAACCCTCACCGCTTTGGATGAGGGGGCAATCGATTTCATCACCAAGCCGTCATCGCTGGCGGGAATGGATATCGGGCGGCTTCAGCGTGATCTCGCCAATAAAATCATTGCGGCCGCGCATATTGCCCCGGCCCGGCTCAAGAAGCGGATTGGCCCGCCTGTTGCCCCTGTTCCTCTACAGCTTGGCCATGCCGTCGGGAAGCGGGGGATCGAGGTAGTTTGCATCGGCATTTCCACTGGCGGACCTGCCGCATTACAGCACCTCATTCCGGTACTGCCGGCCAATCTTCCGGTTGCGGTTGTAGTGGCCCAGCACATGCCTCCGGGCTTTACCAAATCTATGGCCGAACGTCTTAATAAAGCGAGCCACATCCCGGTCAAGGAAGCCGAAGAAGGGGATATCATCTCGCCTGGGCGCGTTCTGCTGGCCAAATCCGGGATGCATCTTGTGTTTAACGAAAAATACGGCAAGAATATCGCTTCGATCACCCACCGCCCGGATACAGAGAATTATTTTCCAAGCGTCAATGTGCTTTTTGGATCGGCGGCGCACTTCTTTGGCAATAAGACATTGCCGGTGGTAATGACCGGTATGGGGGTCGATGGCACCGAGGGGCTGAAAATGTTGAAAAAAAGCGGAGCGTTCGCTATAGCTCAATCGGAAGAAAGCTGCGCCGTATATGGAATGCCAAAGTCGGCCATTGAGGGCGGGCTGATCGACCGGGTTGCGGGATTGGAGGAAATGGCGAGTGCGATCATTGAAGAACTTTAAGCCGGCTATAGGGCGGCAACCGGGATTATGTATAATGGGCCGGATATGAAGAATGCGAAAACGGTACTCATAATCGACGATTCACCAACGTTTCGCACGATGGTGAGCTTTGCGTTGAGGAAGATCGCGCATTTTGGGCATGAGTTACAGGCCGCTGACGGCTTGGAGGCGCTTGATGCCCTCGCCAAGAACGACGTCCACCTGATGATCTGCGACGTGAATATGCCTAACATGAACGGGCTGGAATTCCTCAAAACGGTTAAAGGGGACGAAAAGCACAAGCATATCCCGGTGATCATGCTCACCACCGAAGGGAAGGATGAAGATAGGGACCGGGCCGTGAAGCTTGGGGCCGATGCGTATTTAAACAAGCCGTTCAAACCGAATGCCCTCAAAGCAGAGATTGAGCGTCTTCTCCCGCGGGCGTAATTCTCAAGCCGGGAGTGTAATACGCCCCCGAATGGCGGTTTGATTGTGGGAGGTAAGATTGTGCCGGTAAGCTACAATTCCAACGATCCGGTGGAGATCGCCCCTGGGGTATTTCACCTAGGTGTACAAGATCAGCCGAACAGCTTTAACAACATACCGTATCTTATCGTTGATGGGGATGAGGCCGTTGTAATAGACCCCGGTTCGGCAAAACCTGAGTTTTACGAAGTGGTCGCCGGCAAGATACGCAAAGCGGTCGATATGCGGAAGATCAGGCATATCATCGTTCAGCATCAAGACCCGGATCTCTGCGCCGCGATCCCGTTGCTGGAGCCGCATTGCGCTCCGGATGTGCAGGTTCATGCTCCGCTGGAAGCGAAGGTGTTGGTGCAGCATTACAATTTCAAGGCGAAACTGCATCCATTGGACGATGACGACACGCTGGCCTTTGGGAATGGCCGTACGCTGAAGTTTATTATGACCCCCTACTGTCATTTCATCGGCTCGATGGTGACTTACGATGCCAAGACCAAGATCGTTTTTTCGTCCGATGCCTTCGGCGGGTTCACCGGAGCGGCCGACCTGTTCGCGGGACCGGATTATCCCATCCAGCTAACGTCATTTCTGGGACAATACCTTGGTTCCAAGAGGGCGTTGGAATTCGCCCTCAAGAGGTTGGAGCAATTGGCTGCCGGCCCCGGCATTGAAATGATCTGCCCGCAGCACGGTTGTATCATCCCGCGGGAACTTATCCCCGCTTACCTTGACGCGGCCCATAACCTGCACGTTGGCGGAGAGATCGATTCACTGGCCGCCAAGCATGGCATAACCCTGGACTAAGGCGGGGGCGGATAATGAATTACAGAGCGGTGATCGATGAAATATTGGCGACGGCCCTGAAAGTGACCCTTGAAAAGGAACAGCTTGCTGCGATTTTTAAAAAGTCCGGGATCAATCTCGATGCCGATATGCGCGTTACAGTCATTCGGGGCGATCACAAGGCGGCGCTGGTGGCGCTGATGCAGAATCTTTCAGAACTGGCGGTGGTGAAAATCAGCGCCAAGCAGGTCATCCGCCGGGCCGGGTTGACGTTGTAGCCAACCGGAGATGTTCTCCGCCGGTTATTAACGGGCGGATGATCAGCCTGGCGCCCGTTCTCTTCTGGTTCTGAAAAATTACAGATAGCGGTTGAGGCCGCGCCGTTCCATTTCCTGCACGAGATTTTTTATTTCCTGGGCCTTTTCTTTTCTGGTGATGAGGATGGCATCGTCGGTTTCCACCACGATAAGATTTTCCACTCCCAAGAGTGCAACCAGTTTTTTGGATACGACGGTATTGCCTTCGGCCGCCATCGGGAACAGATCGCAGCCGCGCGCGCGGTTTCCTTTTTCGTCCGCTTCCCAGAGGTCGTCGGTGGCTTCCCAGCTGCCGACATCGCTCCAATTGAATCCGGCGGCGATGACCGCGGCTTCCCCTTCAAGTTTCTCCATGATGCCGTGGTCGATGGAGATGGCCTCAGCCACGGCGTAATACTCGTTCAGGTCTTCCGCGCTCCTGCTACCGTGAACGTACCGTTCCCATGCCGTAAAGAGTTTTGGCATGTGGCGGCGCACTTTTTCCATATATACATCGGCGCGGAAAACAAACATGCCGCTGTTCCAAAGATAGCGGCCGGTGGCGACGTAATCCTTGGCTTTCTTGAGATTCGGCTTTTCTTTGAATGAGGCGACGCCGAACGCGTGCCCATCAAGCTTTTGGCCCACTTCGATATAGCCGTAACCGGTTTCAGGTCGGGTGGGGCGGATGCCAAAAATTGCGAGTGCGCGCCGGGTATCAGCCAGCAGGGCGGCCTCCTCGATGTTCGCTATGAATTTATTGACCGGCTCGATGATATGGTCGGATGGAAGCACGATCATGATGCCGTCAGGGTCCTTATCAATAATATGGACCGCGGCCAGCGCGATGGCGGGGGCGGTGTTCTTACCGGCTGGTTCTGCCAGGATGTTGTGTGAGGGGACATTCCCAAGGATTTTTCCCACTTCGGCGGCCTGGCTTTCGGCGGTCACCACGAACAGCCGCTCTGCGCCGGTGAGCGGGAGAACCCGTTCGGCAGTTTGCCGAAGGAGAGGGCTGTCTCCCAGAAAATTAAGGAGGTGTTTGGGACGCGCTTTGCGCGACATGGGCCAAAACCGCGTACCCCGCCCTCCCGCGATGATGACTCCAAAAAGACGATTTTTCAACACTTCAAACCCTCCCGCAATTGTTGTCCGATTATAATGTGCCGGAGGGTTCTTTTCCCCCAAAATCAGATGCCTAAATAAATTAATTGCAGTGCCAACAGAGCCAACAGGCCTGCCGCCGCATCATCCAACATGACCCCGGCTCCCCCTTTGAGCTTCTCACACGCTGAGATGGGCCAGAATTTTGTTATGTCGAAAAGCCTGAAAAGCGCGAAACCGGACAGTATTCCCCACCAGGTAGCGGGGGCCATAAAAAGGGCGATAAGCTGCCCCGCGATTTCATCAATCACGATATGCTTGCAGTCTTTTTGGCCGAATAACGCTTCGGCCCGTCCCGAAATCCATATTCCCATCAAGGTGACTGCCAGCGTAACGGCAATGTAGGCGGGCCAACCCAACGGACGCAGGAGGAAGTAGGCCGCCACTCCCACCGCCGATCCGGCGGTTCCGGGGGCGACAGGGCTATATCCCGAATAGAAGCCGGTGGCCAGGAAAAGAATCAGCCGGTCGGAAACGGTTTTAGGCATTAGGGCGCAGTGTAGCACAGGGTTCGGGAAATATTCCCTCTTGCGGCGGGGGGCGAATTGTTCCATATTGTAAAAAGCCGCTTTAAAAAGGGCCGCAAAATGATAGAATACATCCGCTTTTTATAAGGAGGACCCGTAAGCAAATGAATATTGAAGAAAAGGTTAAGGAAATAATCGCCGAACAGTTGGATGTGGACGCCGAAGAGGTTACTTCGGACGCCTCGTTCATCGAAGACCTCGGTGCCGACTCGCTTGATACCGCCGAGTTGGTTATGGCGTTTGAAGAGGCGTTCGACATGGAGATTCCGGATAACGATGCGGAAAAAATTCAGAAGGTGAAAGACGCCGTCGACTACATCAAGAATAAAAAGTCCTGATCTTCCATGGCCAGAAGAGTCGTCGTCACCGGGGTGGGTATGGTATCCCCGTTGGGGAATTCCGCCGCCGAATCGTGGGAAGGGATAAAAGCCGGTAAAAACGGCATCGCCCCGATCACCAAGTTCGATGCCACGGATTATCCCGTTACCTTCGCCGCGGAAGTGCGGGATTTCGACCCGCTAAAGTGGATACCGAAGAAAGAGATAAAAAAAATGGATCTCTTTATTCAGTACGCTGTTGCCTCGGCATTCATGGCCTTGGAAGACGCGAAGCTGGCGATCAACGACGCAAACGCCGAACGGGTGGGCGTGATCGTCGGTTCGGGTATCGGCGGGTTGCCGGCTATTGAGGAATACCATAAAGTGCTTCTGGAAAAGGGGCCGCGCCGCGTGACCCCGTTCTTCATCCCGATGGTTATCAACAATATGGCCAGCGGAAACATTTCTATCATGACCGGCGTCAGGGGGCCGAACAGCTGCACCAGCACGGCTTGCGCCACCGGGGTTCATGCCATCGGCGACAGCTTCCGCGTTATCCAGCGCGGCGAGGCCGATGCCATGATCGCCGGCGGCGCCGAATCGTGCATCTGTGCCACGGCGGTGGCCGGTTTTGCGGCGGCCCGCGCGCTTTCTTCCCGTAATGACGATCCCGCCCATGCGTGCCGTCCGTTCGATAAAGACCGCGATGGTTTTGTGCTGGGAGAGGGGTCCGGTATCCTTATTTTAGAAGAATACGAGCACGCCAAAGCACGCGGCGCACAGATATATTGCGAGATCACCGGTTATGCCATGACCGGGGACGCATTCCACATGACCAGCCCGCCGCCTGAAGGGGAAGGGGCCCAACGTTGCATGAAACTGGCTCTGGCGGATGCGAAGATGCGACCGGAGGATATCGACTATATCAATGCCCATGCCACGTCCACCATGGCCGACGCCATAGAAACCAAAGCGATCAAGGCCGTTTTCGGCGCGCATGCGGCTACGTTGGCGGTATCGAGCACGAAATCGATGACCGGCCATTTATTGGGAGCGGCAGGAGGTATTGAATCGGTTTTCACCGCGAAAGCCCTAGCTGAGGGGATATTGCCTCCCACCATTAACCTTGAAAACCAGGATGCCGAATGTGATCTGTATTGCGTGCCGAACCGTGCCGAAAAGCGGGATATCAAGGCGGCGCTCAAGAATTCGTTCGGATTCGGCGGCACCAACGCTACATTGGTAATGCGTAAAATATAGACGTGATGCTGTTTTTCATACGGAAAAACCTAAAAAACAAAGACGCTGAACGCCAGAAAATCCTTCACGAATTCGAGCGCCGGATCGGCTACCGGTTTAAAAACATCAATCTGCTGAATACCGCTCTCTGCCACCCCTCCTATCTCCACGAAAATCAGATCAAGGACCAGGAGCATTACGAGCGGATGGAGTTTCTAGGCGACTCGGTGTTGGGCCTTATCGTGTGCGAGCATATCTATGAGGAATTTCCCCATTACAACGAGGGGGGACTTTCCGATATCAAAAGTCACGTCGTTTCAGAAAAACAACTGGCAGGCTGCGCCAAGCGCCTCGATTTAGGCAAGTACATTCTATTCGGCGCGGGTGAAGCCCGTACCGGCGGCCGGCGCAAAAGCTCAATTCTGGCCAATGTTTTTGAAGCTGTTCTGGGAGCCATTTTCCTCGATGGCGGGTTTTTAAAAGCGAAAGCCTACCTGCTCCGCCACGCGAAAGAAGACATCATTATCCATCCGCCGGAACGCGAATCGAGCAATTATAAAGGAATTTTACAAAAATACTGCCAGAGCTATTTTGCCGCCGATCCGCATTACCGCGTGGTTGCGGAAAAGGGGCCCTCCCATTCCCGCCGGTTTGAGATCGAGGTCTGGGTAAAGGATCACAAGCTCGGCGGTGCCGATGGACGGAGTAAAAAAGATGCCGAGCAGCGGGCGGCCGCCAGCAGCATCCGCTATTTCGAAAGCGAGGAATTTAAAAAACAGCTGGAAGAAAACGATGAAAAGGGCAAAAAACGGAAAGCGGGCCAAGTTCATTCGATTCACCAAAGCGAATAATCCGGCCCCCTTTCCTCTGGTTGCTCATTGATAGGTTTATATTAAATGGCGCATGATATTACGGTGATGCTGAATGAGATCTTTTTCTCGCTCCAGGGAGAATCGTCCTGGCAGGGGTTGCCGTGCGTGCTGGTGCGGCTTACCGGCTGCAACCTCCGATGCGGTTATTGCGATACCCCGTATGCCTATCAGGAAGTCCGTGAGATCCGCCTCGGTGAAATTGTCAAGGAGATAGGGAAATTCGGTTGCCGTTTGGTGGAAATAACCGGCGGCGAACCTTTGGCCCAGCCCGGAACGGTTTTATTGGCCCGCCGTCTGCTGCGTCTCGGTTATACAGTCATGGTGGAAACCAACGGTTCGTTTGATATTTCCATGTTGCCGGACAGCGTGATAAAGATCGCCGATATCAAAACGCCGGGCAGCGGCGCGGGAAAAAGTTTCAGGTGGGACAACCTCAAGCATCTGAATAAAAAAGATGAGATAAAATTTGTGGTCACTTCCCGCGCCGATTTTGATTGGGCGGTGCGGCATGTAAAAAAACATGGCCTTGCCGATAAGCTTACCGTGAATATTTCGCCCGCCGCCGGCACGGTTTCAGAAACGGATGCGGCAAAGTGGATTCTTGAGAGCGGTTATCCCCTTCGGCTCAACCTCCAACTGCACCGCATTCTTTGGGGTGACAAGCGCGCGGTATAGACAAGCCTCTTACAGCGGGGGGATGTTGGTTTGGTAGACAGGGCAGGATTCGAAATCGGCCGTAAAGGGGCATTCAACCAGGAGCGGTTCCAGCCGGCCTTTATTCGGCATGGCGTTTTCCGCCTTAAACCAACAGAAGGCCCGCATTTCGGGCCGATTCGTTATCGCGTATTGTTCCGGTGTTGTTGAGAACGGACAGATAAGCCCGTTCTTTTTCAGCATGACCAAACCAGGATCGGTTGACATCAATGGCTCCCTGGGAAATCAGCCCTTGATAAACCTTTCAAAAAGTTTCGGTGCTTCGTCGAAATAAAGGCCTCCGCTTCTGCCGATGATGCTTTCATCGAACGCCTCCGCCGGGCCGCCTTCCCCAATGGCAGGCCACATGGCGAACGGCACGTCACCGCGCGAGTGCGTCATGGTGGAAATGGGGCACGGATGATCGGAAAGAACCATGGCGCGTCCTTTCAACTTTTCTATTGCCACCAGTAGCGGGCCGACAATTTTTGCGTCAAAGTCCTCGATGGCCTTGACCTTGTTCTCCAGCGACCCGGCGTGGCCGGATTCATCCGGCGCTTCAAGATGAATGTAGACAATATCCTTTACTTTCAGCGCATCGGCGGCGGCTTGGGCTTTTCCCTCATAATTGGTGTCGATATAGCCGGTGGCTCCGGGGACGTTGATTATCTCCATTCCCGCCAACACACCGATCCCTTTCATTAAATCAACGGCGGAGATCATGCTGCCGGTGAGCCCCCGGAAATCAATAAGCTTTGGCATGGTGGGGGCCTTCCCCTGGCCCCAGAGCCAGATGGAATTTGCAGCCGGTTTTTTTGCTTGGATCCGCTCTTTGTTGAGCTTGTGGTTTTTCAGGAATATTTGCGCTTCGCTGATTATGTGGCGCAACTTGTGCCCTCTGGCACCCTGCGGCAAATAATCTTTTATGCTCTTGCCGCTAATATCGTGCGGCGGGGTGCACTTCACATCTTCGATGCCGTTTTTCCAGATCATCAGATGGCGGTAGCTCACGCCCGGATGAAACCGCACGTCGGAATCGTTTCCAAAATAGACATCAAGATCGTGAATCAATTGTCCCGCAACATCGGTTTCAATGTGGCCGGCGGAAAAGTCGGCCATGATGACCCCTTCCGTTGTCGGCTCCAACGTAACAAGATTGCAGCGGTACGCCACATCCTTGGGGTCGAGCTTGATCCCCATTGCCGCGGCTTCCAGCGGGGCGCGCCCCGTGTAATATTTTTTTGGATCGTATCCCAAAATTCCCATGTTGGTCACGTCGCTGCCGGGTGAATAGCCGTCCGGTGTGGTTTTTACCCAGCCCACGGTTCCTTCTTTGGCCATGCGGTCCATGTTGGGGGTATGGGCCGCCTGTAACGGCGTTTTGCCTCCCAGCGCTTCTATAGGCTCGTCCGGCATGCCATCGCCGAGTAAAATGATCCTTTTAATGCCCATGAAGCCTATTCTCCATTATCCAGGCGGATGATCATCGCCTCATTTTTCGTACTTCGCAACTTACCTATCTTTTTCATAGCGGTTCGCACATTCTGTTCTTTAGCATGATGCGTGAGAATTACCAGCGGTACCATGCCGCCCGATCGCCCTTTCTGGATGACCGAATCGATGCTGATTCCATTATCTCCCAGAATTAGA
>JAKAGL010000070.1 GCA_021815535.1 bacterium | reverse complement strand
GTGCAATAGTCCGGCAATAAATTATTCGTCGCGGTCCTGGGGGGGCACACCGAGGCGTGCCGCCAGAATTTTGCTTCCTGTCGCCACTCCCAGAGAATGTTCCCAAAACTGGTCGCTTGTAAAATAATTGAAATTATTCCGCATCTTTATGGCGCCTATTACCGCACTGCCGATAGCAACGTTTTTTATGGTATTCACCCCCAGCAGAACAACCGCGCGATTGAGCGATGACACCTGCTGTTTCATGCCGAAGTAGGCGCTGTTGATCAGCCGTAATGCCTCCGCGGTAAGCACCGGATCGAGGCTGATGGCATGAATAAGGTCTTTCGGCGAAGCGCGCAAGTCGTTGGATAGTGAGATGACTTTCGAAACGGTCATCGAAAAGCCGGGGAGGCGGTCGATATGTTTTATAATGTCTTCTTTGACCGGATTTGTCATATTGGCACCATTCATATTCCACTGTTAATCATAGCGGTATCAGGTTTCAGTTCAAAACTGTTTTTGTCGCCTGTGGGCACAAAAGTTGCTGAGGAGCAAAGAGTTAACGAAGCCTCATGGCGAAGCGTGGGATCATCCGTTACCGTTCAGCTTTCCACTGGCCGGTAGGGAAGCATAAAGGTAAATTCTGAACCTTTCCCTTCCACCGAGTTCACGCTGATAGACCCTTTCATTGCCTCCGCCAATTTCCTTGAAAGGGTCAGGCCCAATCCAACCCCCCCCTGCGCACGGGTATTGCCGCCATCGAGCTGACGGAAAGCATCGAATATTGTCTCGTAGTGTTTGGCCGGAATACCGATGCCTTGATCTTTTATACGGAAAAAAAGATGCCCATTCTCCGTTGCGGCGGTAATACTTACCTCGCCACCGGTGCTGTATTTAATGGCGTTTTGCGCGAGGTTGAATATCGTCTGTTCGATTCGCGAGGTATCGCCGAGGAAGAAGATGTCTGAGTTCCGCAGGTTGTCGCTGTTGGTTGTGAGCCGGATATGTTTCTCGCCGGCGGCGGCGGTTAAGCGGGTGATGACGGAATGCAGGATCATCCGTGCGGAGGAAACGTGCTCCTGCATTGTCAATTGGCCCGATTCCAGCGAACTCATATCCAGCAGGTCGTTGATGAGTTGCAGAAGGCGTTCCCCCTGTCCAACCACCACATCGCCAAAAGAGGCTATTTCGGTGATAGTTTGTTCGGCGTGGTTCGCGGTTTCCGCCATTTCAGCCAACGCGGAAACTGGCGCCACCGGGCTTTTTCCTTCTTCCGCGGCGGCATACTGGCGGATGAGCTTCAGTGTGTTCAATACATCGTCGATCCGTTCGCGTGCAATACGTGAATAACCGAGCACGGAGGTAAGCGGCGTACGCAGTTCGTGTGACATGTTTGCGACGAATTCCGATTTCAGGCGGTTCGCTTCTTCGGCTTTCTTCCGTTCGTCCCGCGCTTCTTCCAGGGCTTCCACTGTTTGCCGAACCAGTTCCATTTGGGCCGCCGCCTGTTGTTCCATCAATTTCTCGTGCGCCCGCTGTGCCGCAATATCACGGTAAATTCCTTGCATCAGGCGATGCCCTTCCACCGTTATCAGGGCTAACCGAACATCCACCGGCACTTCCAGCCCGTCCGCGCGGATAAGTTTGATGCGTTTTGGACTCGGGCCTGTTTCATCCGGTCCGCCGCGAGCGGTCATTTCGGCAAACAAGGTCATATACTGTGTGCGTTCCGCGGGAGGGAAAAGGGACTCAAGCGGTTTTCCCACCACATCAGTGTGGCGCATTCTGAGCAGTTCTTCTCCCTTGCGGTTGATCTCTGCGACCAAGCCGGTATCCGCATCGGAAATGATGACCGCATCCCCCGCATGTCCCAGAAGTTTTTTATATTTTTCACGCTCTTCGTCCAGCGCCTGGGCTACCATTCCGGCCCGTCCCGCCGCCGCCAACTCCATCAGTCCCAAGAACAGAGTCAACGCTTCCACGATCAATACACCAGCAACCGCTTTGTTTCGCGCCTCCGTCTGCGCCTGTATGTCCGATTTGGCGTAAAGATCATAGTTGATCTTGAGGCGGCCCATTTCAGCGTTGATTCGGTTCATCAGTTCATCGTGGCGTTGCCGGAGGGAAGATCGGGCGTCGAACAGGCTCATGGCATCTGCCGATTGCCGGGACCCGCCACGCAGTAGATTTTGCACCTTCGCCGCGACGGTCTGGTGCTCAGCTGCCGCGCTGGCGATATTCCTTCGGATGTCGGCAGGGATATGGCTCCCCTTGCCGCGCAGGAACCGCTGCAATGCATCCCTAGCCTGTTCGGCAGACAGCAATTCAACATTAATATAGCTTTCCACCTTGGTGCGGGGGATCTCTCCGTTTTTAAGCAAGACACTAAAGAAGAGGAGGTTGTGCGCCGCATCAAAACTTTGTTCCATCAAAAACAGCGATTGGGTAAGAAGGGATATCTCACCGCTCCGGGCATTGCGCTCCCGGTCGCTGTTTTCAATCTGGTTAAAACTTGACGCTTCGAGGTAAAGGTATCCGGCGGCGAATGCCGCCATCATTAGCAAGGAAAGTAATATTATGACTCGGCCCAACGGGGTTCGTCTTCCAACGTGCAACCATTGGCCCACGCTTTTGTGCCGGGAAGATGATGCCGAAACGCCTGTTTGCATGATGTATGCGGTATTCGGTTCCGCGTATCTCCCTTAGTACGATATTGACATAAAGTTTTATACAAAGCCTTCCTCCCATTATCCACATAAAGCGGATTAACGGCAACGGGCCGGTATTGAAAGTATTTACCGGACAACCCAGCCCGGTGTTACTATTAAAGCTTGATGAAAAACATGTTTGTTGTTCTTGTGGCTGGCCTGATGATAACCGTTCCCGCCGCGGCGGAACACGGCCACGGCGGGGGTGAAAACCCAATGCATATCCATAACGCACCTGTCATTCCCGATAAACGGAACGAAAATACGGATAGGCTGCAATACGGCTTCCGCGACAAAAATGCGGATCTGGCAAGGAAGAACGGTTATTTTCTCGATCAGGCGGGAAACAAAGTGCGGCTGTCCGATTTCCGCGGCAAGTTGGTGCTGATGGATTTTATCTATTCCGATTGCAAGCATGGCATTTGCCAATATCTCAATAAAAAGATGAACTATGTGGCTGGCAAGCACAAAGACCGTTTGGGTAAAGATCTGATGCTGGTTTCGTTGAGTTTTGACGACAAAGACAGCCCCGCCACTTTGGCGGCGTTTGCCGCCAATTGGGAAAAGGATCCGGCAAAGTGGGCGTATCTATCGGGCGCGCCGGGGGATATCGTTGATATCTGCCGGGAATATGGCATAGTTGTCCGTTGGAACGAGGAGGATGGATTCTTTGAGCACACGGTGCGGACGGTGCTTATCGGCCGTGACGGCAAGGTGGTGAAGATGTATCGTGGGCGTGACTACATGATGCAGGAAGCCGTGGATGACATTACC
This sequence comes from bacterium, assembly GCA_021815535.1. Classification (GTDB taxonomy): domain Bacteria; phylum Nitrospinota_A; class UBA7883; order JACRGQ01; family JACRGQ01; genus JACRGQ01. The sequence continues at coordinate 6,021 of JAKAGL010000070.1, read as the reverse complement.
AACCTGCTTGCCGGCAAGCCGCCCACGCCGGGGCAATGATCCTCTTTTTCCAGTTCTGAAATTCCATCCTCCATTATTTTCTTGTTACCGGCGGCGGGCATTTACGCCACGGGTAAGATTTATGAGGTGGAATGTGTGAAGTCAGGCGTGGACAACCGCGGCTTCAAGGGCGCAGCCGATGGCGCCATTGAAGATGGGATAACGTGGCACAACCAGTTCTGCGCCGAGTTTTTCCCCCAAGAATTTCAGTACGCCGCCGTTGTACGCCACCCCGCCGGTCACCACATATTTCTCCGACGCATACCGTCTGGCCAGCGGAACCAAACGTTGGGCAACTGAAAGGTTGGCGCCGGCGCAGATATGTACGATTTCGGCCCCTTCGGCAACAGCGCCGATAACTTCGGATTCGCCGAAGATGGCGCAGGTGGCAGAAAGCTGCAGCGGCTTGGCGGTGTGCCGCCCCAGTTCCTCGGGTGTGATGCCGAGAATCGTGGCGATGTTCTCCAGATACCGTCCGCTGCCGGCCGCGCATTTGTCGTTCATAACGAAATCGTCCACTTCGCCGTTTCTGATGCGAACTACTTTGGTGTCCTGCCCGCCAAGGTCGAGCAGGGTGAAATCAGAAAGACCGGTCTGACGGACAGCCCCAAGTGCATGCGCCTTGATTTCGCTGATGACGGCGGACCCCTCTATCTTGACGTTGTAACGGCCATAGCCGGTGCTCGCCACGCGTTCCCGGACAAACCCCTTTTCCGAAAGAACCGGCAGACGTGAGATGTCAACTTTGCCAGCATGGCGGCAGAGGGTGTAAAACGCGATTGAATCCAATTTGTCGGTGAAAAGAAGTTCATCGCCATCAAACCCGGCGAGTTTTACATAGCGGCTGCCAACATCAATACCGAGCGTTTTCACGATGCCGTTTTCCGCCGCCTGCCACCCAGCATTTCGCAAAAGCTTTCGATACGCAGGCGGGTGCGGGCGTCAAGCGGGCCGGGCGCGTCTCCCTCCACCGTCAGCAGGGGGATGCCGGCAAGGTGTTTACGAAAGACAACGTCTTCCATTTGGTGATGGCAGAATGACTGCACGTAATGGATCACGCCGTCGATGTCCCGCCGGGCAAGCTCGGCCTCGATGTCATGCACCCGGCTGAACACATCGTATGGGTAAGTGTAGCGGCGGTAGCGTTCCACCAGATCAGTGGTATCGAACGGGAATGTGAATTGCCGCTGCACCTCGTTAAAAACAACGCGGGCTCCCCGCGATTCAAGGAATTGGTATATATCGGTAAAAATCGGCGGCACGCCGATGTAGGCGAGGCGTATTCCGCGCGGAAAGGGTTCCCGTGCGGCCGCCTCGGCAAGAAAGGCGTCCACCTTTCGTCCGAAGCGGTCCATGTCGCCATCCATGTCGCTGGCGCTGACGAGATAGAGGTGGTTTTCCATTCCGGTCACGGTGTTTTCACGCCATGTCATCTCGTCTATCCGGTGCAGTTTTTTACGAATAACATCCATCCGCTTCATCATTTCTTCGGCGTCGGTGAAACCTATGTTCAGATAAGCGGCCAGTTTCTCCATCTGGCGTTTCAGCAACGCATAATCGCGGTCGTATGGGTAGGCGAACGGGACCGGTGTTACCCCTTCCATTTCGAGGATCTCGATCAGGGAGCGGGTGTGCGAGCAGTCGCCATCGCTCACGGCAATGATGCTTTCCACGCCGGCGGCTAAAGCCGCTCCGTACATTCCCTTGATCCATCCGCAAACCGCACGGGGCAGTCCATCGCGTTCGGCGCGCTCCAGCATACCGGCCGGCGCGGCATCCACAATGAAAATGTTATTGAGGTCAACCGGCGCCATCCCCGCCGCGAAAATAAATTCGGCGGGGATGGTGGTCGTGATGCCGATCCGTCTCATTACTTGTTTTGGGGATCCTGCATGGGCTGGATAACGATAAACGTAGAGCCGTTGCCGCGCCGCACAGTGAAAAGCACCGCCTCATCCGCCGGCACTTTTGAGAGCGCATCGTTGAATTGTCCGACGTTCAGTGACGGCTGGCGGTTCACTTCTTCGATAATATCGCCACGCTGGATGCCGGCCTGTGCCGCCGCGCCGCGCGGGTCAATGCCGGTGACGGCAACCCCTTTACTTCCTTTGGAAAGGCCCAATCCCTTTTCAATTTCCGGGGTGATGTCGCTTACCACGATGCCGAGATCATCATAGCTTTCTTCGCCCCTCGTAGTGGCTTGATAGGATTTCTCCCCTTCCCGCAGATCGCCCAATGCCACCTTGAAAGTCATCTTTTTGCCGTTGCGGTCCAGCTCCAGTTCCACGGTGGTGCCGGGTTTTTGTTCGGCGACAAACCGGGGGAGGTCTCGCGAGTCCTTAACTTCTTTACCGCTGAATTTGGTGATCACGTCGCCGCGCTTGATCCCCGCCTTATCGGCTGGTCCGCCCTGGGCCACGCCGCCCACCAGCGCGCCGTCGCTGCTTTTCAGCTTAAAGGCTTTTTGCAGTTCCGGAGTGATCGCCTGGATGACGACACCGAGCCAGCCCCGGCTGACGCCCTTCTTCCCTTTGAGGTCATTCAGAATCTGCTTGGCCATATTGATCGGAATGGCGAAGCCGATACCGATGTTTCCCCCCTGGTTGCCGGGGAGGATCGCGCCGTTGATGCCGATCACCTTGCCATTGATATCGATGAGCGGACCGCCGGAATTGCCGGGGTTGATGGATGCGTCGGTCTGGATGTAATTGTCGTAACGGCCGGCGCCTATATCACGGCCCAGCGCGCTCACCACCCCCACGGTCACGGTCTGTGAAAGGCCAAAGGGATTGCCAATGGCAAGCACCCATTCGCCCACGTCAATTTGGTCGCTGTCGCCCAAATCCACCACGGGGAGGTCTTTGTCGGCCTGAATTTTAATGAGTGCGATATCGGTTTCGGGATCGGTTCCCACGATCTGGGCGTCATATTCCTTGCCGTTGTTGAGCTTTACTTTGACTTCATCGGCCCGTTCCACCACATGATTGTTGGTGAAGATATAACCTTCTTTATCGATGATGAATCCGGAGCCAAGGGAGTGGCGCGGCACCTGAGGCATTTCGTTGCCATAAAATTCATTGAAGAGATCGAAGGGATCGCCGCCCTGGCCTTGCTGTCCATGCGGTATGCGCGGCCGTTTGGGCGTTTGGGTGGTGTATATATTCACTACCGCCGGTTTTTCGCGTTTTACGATATCGACAAAAATATTTTTTGAGTTGGCGTTTGCCACGGCCGTTGACGGTTTGGCCGCGCTGGCCGCCGATGCGATCTCCGCCGAATGGTTCCCGCCCGCGAGATATCCGATAATTCCCGCTACGACGACGGCCGCAAAAACCTTTCGCGCATTCCAATTTCTGAAGTGATCCATTGGCCAACTCCTTTAATGAATTATTTGCATTGAGCCAGAAGCTATAAAGCATAATTATAACACGCTTCTCCGTCATTCCCTGAAGGTTTAAAGCCCGGCGGCTCAGGTGAGCCGCCGGATAGGGGAGGGGGAGAGTGGGTTGGGGACTAGGTATAGTTCAGCTCGTTTTCACCTCAATTTTTTTCGTTGCCTGAAGTGTTTCGCCTGTTTTGGGCAGAGTCACCTTCAGTACGCCGTTCTTGAACAGGGCCTCAACCTTGTCGCGGTCAACGGGTGCAGGAAGCGTCAGGCTTCGGCAGAAGGTTCCGTAAGAACGCTCACTCCGATAATACTCCTTGCCTTCGTCCTCTTTTTCCATCTTCTTTTCACCCTTGATCGTCAGGGTTTTTTCAGTGAGGAGCAATTCCACCTCTTTTTCATTCATGCCTGGGAGTTCGGCCGTGACGGTGACCGCCTTTTCATCTTCGCTTACGTCAAGGCGGGGCAGGGCGCCCATATCCCGCATTTCGCGGGGTATCACCGTAAAGCGGTTGAAACCGCCCATAAAGTCGCTGAACAGCCGATTCATGCTGTCTTGAAGGGCATAGAACGGATCCTGTTCATGCCGGGCCAGCCCTTCCTCCCTCTCTTTCCTGAAAGGAACAATATTCTTCATTTTCATGACTGATTCCTCCTCTTCAGAAAATGTTACGCCGTCTGTACCGGTACCCTTACCGGTTTCTTCGCGGCGGGCTTGGCAATAACCAGCCGCAATAATCCATTCACTGCTTTCGCGGAGACGTTTGTTTCATCCACTTTGAACGGCAAGCGGATGCTCCGTGAAAATGCGCCATATTCCCGTTCGCGTTTATGCCATACGGATCCGTGTGGATTTTTTTCCGCTTCGCGGTTCCCGCTTACGGTTACCGTATCTTCTGATACTATTATCTCAAGCTTTTCCGGATCGACCCCCGGAATTTCGGCGGTAACGGTATAACCGTCTTCACCCAAGTTCACACTCAGCGGGGGAAATGCATGGCCGTTTGAGGCGCTGGTAAAAGTCCTTTCATATTCATTCCGGGTCTGTTGCATTTCCTGGAGCGCCGCCGCGATTTCTCCATTGTAAAAGCACTTCACTAACATGACTATTTCCTCCATCAAAAAGTTACAGCCATTCGTTTATTTTCTTTTTTTTATTTAAAATCGGTTTCTTTGATAGTCAAGGCGGAAGAAGGCGGATAAATTGGCGTCAACATACCGTACTTGGGTGCAAGTGCAGGGAAAACAGCTACGAATTGCTGGCGAGGGGAAGGGTGAACGTGAATCGGAAACCCTTACCGATATCGGTGTCGACCGCTACTTTGCCGCCATGCTGTTCCACGATCCGCTTCACGGAAGGAAGGCCGAGGCCGACCCCCTTTTTCGCCTGATTGGCCTGCCAGTATTCGTCGAAAACGTGGGGAATTTCTCCCCGCGGCATTCCTTCGCCGTCATCCTCCACCGTGCAGTACAACTCACTGGCATCCGTCCGGGTGCTGAGGGCAACCTTGTTTTTTGCATGTTTCATGGCGTTTTGGATGCAGTTGTTGAGCACCCGCTCGATGTGAAGCATGTCGCAACGCACGATCTTTTGAGGAAGGCCACCGGCGCTCCCTTCAGTCCAGCGCGCGCCATCCACAAAAATATCTATTTTCCTCATGGTCAACTCGGAAAAGAAATTGGAAACCGATGCGTCGATAATTTTGTAGATATTCACCGGTAACGGAGAGATCGCAAGGCGTCCCGACTCCAGCTTTCCGTAAAGCAGGATATCGTCGACAAAGGCGGCGATTTTCCGGCCGGCCTTTACGATCTGGGCGCCGATCTCATCTTTGCGGGCAATGAGGGCGTGGTCATCCATGCGACGGACCATTTCGCCATAGCCGTTCACCGGCGTGACGAATGATATAAGGTCGTGGGTGAGGGAATGATAAAGCCGCTGTTTTTCCTTTTCACGTTTTTCCGCCGCTTCGTAGAGCTGGGCGTTCGCCACCGCTACCGCCACTTGTTGGGCGGCCAGGCTCAGCATTTCCACCGACGTTTGGTCGTACTGTCCCGCATCGCGGTAACATTGCACCGAGAGTACCCCCGCAATGCGGCCGCTTTGCAGCATGGGAACGCCAAGCCACGATTTCGCCGGTTTGCCCCCGTGGCGGATCCCCATGGCGGCGCATTCTTTTTCGCTGTCTTCTTTAATGAGGAGGGGGCGGCGGTTGCGGATAATCCAGCTGTTCATTCCGTCGCTCAGAGGGTAACTTTCCGGCTCCCGGTGCCCTTCGCCGGAGATCCAGCTGGCTATGAATTCCAGCTTTTCCTCTTTAGGGTGGTAGAGGACGATATTTACCCGGTCGGTGCGCAACACTTTGCCCAGATGCTCCACCACCGCCTGGGTAAGTTCGCGCAACGTCAGTTGCGAGGCGATGAACGTTCCAATATGGCTGATGGTCTGCAGGGTTTTCAGCCGTTTTTCAATCAACGCGGCATCCCGTACCCGAGCGGCCATCAATCCCAGATGTTTCGCCACCGTTTGCAGCAACGGTAGGTTGGCCTCCTTTTCCTCACGGCTGGCCAGAAAAATGAATCCCAGGCATTCTCCC
>JAKAGL010000069.1 GCA_021815535.1 bacterium | reverse complement strand
ACCATTTTCGGCTTTCCGGGCGGTGCGGTGTTGCCGCTGTACGATGCGCTCTATGGGGCGAAATTGAAGCATGTGCTGGTGCGGCACGAGCAAGGGGCGGCGCATATGGCCGACGGCTACGCCCGCGCCACCGGCCGTTGCGGCGTGGCGCTGGTAACCAGCGGCCCCGGAGCGACCAATACGGTCACCGGCATTGCCACGGCGTATATGGATTCCATCCCGATGGTGGTGCTCACCGGCCAGGTGCCCGTGGGGCTGATCGGCAACGATGCATTTCAGGAAGCCGATATCGTGGGGATCACCCGGCCCTGCACCAAGCACAGTTATTTGGTGCGAGACGTCAATGATCTGGCGCGGACCATCAAAGAGGCGTTCTATATAGCCACTACCGGAAAGCCCGGCCCGGTGCTGATCGATCTGCCGAAGGATGTGCTTAACGCCACGGCGGAATTCGAATACCCAAAAACGGTTTCTTTGCGGAGTTATAACCCCACGGTGGAAGGACATCCGGCGCAGGTGAAGCGCGCCTTTGAGGCGATAAAGCAGGCCCGGCAACCGGTGCTTTATATCGGTGGCGGCATGATACTGGCCAACGCCAGTGCCGAATTGGTGAAGTTTGCCCAGAAAACGCGTATACCGGTGACCACCACGCTGATGGCGATGGGGGCGCATCCCACGCTTGACGATCTCTTTTTGGGCATGCTCGGAATGCACGGAACCTATGCCGCGAATATGGCGATACACGAGTGCGACGTAATGGTTTGTCTTGGCGCGCGGTTTGATGACCGGGTGACAGGGCGTTTGGATGCCTTTGCGAAAAACTGCACGGTCATCCATGTGGATATCGATCCCACGTCGATAAGCAAAAACGTGGTGGCGCACATCCCCGTGGTGGCTGATTTGCTGGATGTGATGAAAAAGCTCAATGCACTGGCTGAAAAAGACGCCACCGATTGGGACGACAAACACCGCCCCTGGCTCACGCGGCTGGCGGAATGGAAATCGCTCTATCCACTGCGTTACGAAAAAAGCGAATCGGGGATTATCAAGCCGCAGTTCGTGGTGGAGCAGGCGTGGGAGGCGGCGAAGGGCCGCAACCCGATTTGGACGACCGAGGTGGGCCAGGCCCAGATGTGGGCGGCACAGTTCCTTCAGTTCGACGCTCCCCGGACGTTTTTAACTTCCGGCGGACTGGGCACGATGGGCTACGGCCTTCCGGCCGCCATCGGCGCACAGGCCGCATTCCCCGATCGGCTGGTGGTGAACATTGCCGGGGACGGTTCGATACAGATGAACATTCAGGAAGTGATCACGTCGGTTCAGTACGGTCTGCCGGTAAAGACCGTCATCTTGAACAATGGCGTCTTGGGCATGGTGCACCAATGGCAGGAGCTCTTCCACGGTAAACGCTATTCGAACAGTGAATTCCAGTTAAACCCGGATTTTGTGAAGCTGGCGGAGGCGTACGGCGCCGTCGGCATGCGCATTACCAAGGAAGCGGATGTGCGTCCCGCCCTGGAAGAGGCATATAAGGTGAACAGGCCGGTGTTGATGGATTTCGTGGTGGAAAAAGAGGAAAAAGTGTTTCCGATGGTTCCCGCGGGCGGCACAGTAAAAGAAATGATGTTGCTGTAAAGGAGATCATGCAATGAAACACACCATTTCAGTGCTAGTGGAAAACCGGTTCGGCGTGCTGAGCCGGGTGGCGGGCCTTTTCTCCGGCCGCGGATTCAACATTGAATCGCTCACCGTGGCGGAAACGGAAGATGCGGCGGTCTCGCGCATGACCATCGTCACCCGCGGCGAAGACCGGATCATCGAACAGATCAACAAGCAGCTCAACAAGCTGATCGACGTGATCAAGGTGGTGGACGTCACCGCCGAAGAGCACGTGGAACGGGAACTGTTACTGGTGAAGCTGAACGCGGAGGAAAAAAACCGGGCGGAAATACTCCGCATGGTGGAAATATTCCGCGGGAAGATCGTGGATGTTTCGGCGAAAAGCTATACCGTGGAGATATCGGGAGGCGACCGCAAGATCGAGGCATTTATCGAAATGGTCCGCCCGCTGGGGATGCAGGAGATGGCCCGGAGCGGCAAGATCGCTCTTCCGCGCGGAGCCGGTTCACCGGCGCCAAAGGCCAAAAAGCCGAAAAGCGGCGGCTGACTGATTTACATAAACAACGATACGTATATTTAACCAAGGAGAATTGTCAATGGCCGCGAAAATGTACTATGAAAAAGATACCGACCTTAAATTTATCGCCAAAAAAACCGTGGCGGTTATCGGCTATGGATCGCAGGGGCATGCCCACGCGCTGAATCTCAAGGAGAGCGGCGTCAAAGTGGTGATTGGCCTGCGCCCTGGCAGCCGTTTCGAGGCGTTGGCGAAACGCGATGGCTTTGAAGTGAAAAGTGTCGCCGAAGCCGCCAAAGCCGCGCAGGTGATCATGATGCTGGTGCCGGACCATGTAGCCGCCGGCCTGTACCATGAAGAGGTGCGCCCGAACATGAAGGCCGGATCGGCCCTTGCCTTCGCCCACGGCTTCAACATCCACTTCAGCCAGATCGTGCCGCCGGCCGATATCGACGTTTTCATGGTCGCCCCCAAGGGGCCGGGCCATCTGGTCCGCCGCCAGTACCAGCAGGGGGGCGGCGTGCCGTGCCTCATCGCCGTGTACCAGAACGCCACCGGCGATGCGATGAACGTGGGCCTTGCCTACGCGCGCGGCATCGGCGGCGCGCGCGCCGGCGTCATCGAGACCACGTTCAAGGAAGAGACCGAGACCGACCTCTTCGGCGAGCAGGCGGTGCTCTGCGGCGGCGCCTCCGAACTGGTCCGCGCCGGATTCGATACGCTGGTGGAAGCCGGCTACCAGCCGGAAGTGGCTTACTTCGAATGTCTCCATGAGCTCAAGCTCATCGTCGACCTCATGTTCGAAGGGGGAATCGCCAACATGCGCTACTCCATCTCCGACACCGCGCGCTATGGCGATGTGACCCGCGGCCCGCGCGTGGTCAACGCCGAGACCCGCAAGGAGATGAAGAATATCCTCTCCGAGATCCAGCGCGGCGAATTCGCCCGCGAGTTCATCCTGGAGAATCGCGTCGGTCGGCCAATGTTCAACGCCCTGGTGAAAAAGGACGCCGACCACCTCATCGAGAAAGTGGGCGAGAACCTGCGCTCCATGATGCCGTGGGTGGGCAAGAAGATACAGGACTGAACGGGAAATGAAAGTAGCATCCGACGCATGGAGGTTTTTCCTTCCCGTCATGGCCGTGGCCGTGGTCTTGTACTTCACGCAATTTTACGTGATGACGATCGTGGTCTGCCTGCTGGCGGGCTTTATTCTCTTTTTCTTCCGCGATCCGGATCGGGTGATACCGGCGGAGTTGAACGCGGTGGTCTCGCCCGCCGACGGTCTGCTGCACAAGATCGACACCGATTGGTTCGACGCCGAAACGGGGGAGAAGCGCACCCGCGTTTCCATCTTTCTTTCGGTGTTCAACGTGCATGTCAACCGCTTCCCGGTTTCGGGGAAGATCGTCAAGCGGGAAGCGCGCGAAGGTAAGTTTCTCGCGGCGTTCAACCACCTCGCGTCGGAAGATAACGCGCAGGTGGCGCTGGTAATCGATTCGCCATATGGGAAGGTAGGGGTGAAACAGATCGTGGGGCTTATCGCCCGCCGCATCGTTTGCCACGCCCAGTTGGGGCAGCAGGCGGTGAAAGGGGAACGCTATGGCCTCATGCGCTTCGGAAGTCGGATGGATGTCACCGTTCCCGCCAGCGCCGAACTGAAGGTGAAAGTGGGCGACAAGGTTCAGGCCGGTTCCACCATTCTGGCGCTGTTAAAATAGGGGGCGGTTCCGTAGGGTCGGGTTTTAAACCCGTCCATGCGGGTCAGAAAAGCGCTTCCTGACCGGTGGGGGGCGTGAGGGAAAAATGCCGATAAGCTGCGGCGCTGGCCACCCGGCCGCGCGGCGTCCGCTGGATGTAGCCGTTCTGCAGAAGGTACGGCTCCAGCACGTCCTCGATGGTTTCTTTCTCTTCGTTGATGGCGGCGGCAAGCGTATCCAGCCCCACTGGCCCGCCGCCGAATTTTTGGATGATGGTCAATAGAAGTTGCCGATCCATCCGGTCGAACCCTTTTTCGTCCACCTCGATCATTTTGAGAGCCGCATCTGCGGTTGCGGCGTCAATGTTGCCGTTTCCTTTTACCTGCGCATAATCCCGCACACGCCGCAGCAGACGGTTGGCGATGCGCGGCGTGCCGCGCGACCGCCGGGCGATTTCCCCCGCGCCGTCGTCGCTGATGGCGACGTTGAGGATCTTTGATGAACGCCGGACTATGGCGGCCAACTCCGCATCCGTATAAAACTCCAGCCGATGGATTATGCCGAACCGGTCGCGCAAAGGCGAGGTGAGCAGCCCCGCGCGGGTGGTAGCTCCCACCAGGGTGAACGGCGGTATTTCCAGCTTCACCGAGCGAGCCGATGGACCCTGCCCGATCATGAGGTCGATATTACCGTCCTCCATTGCCGGATAGAGGATCTCCTCCACGGCGGGACTTAGGCGGTGAATTTCGTCAATGAAAAGTATTTCCCCTTCCGAAAGATTCGTGAGGATGGCGGCCAGGTCGCCCGCGCGCTCGATGACCGGGCCGCTGGTGGCGCGCAACTGCACCCCCAATTCCTGAGCGATGATATGGGCGAGAGTGGTCTTTCCCAGCCCGGGCGGGCCATAGAAGAGAACATGATCCAATGCCTCACCGCGTTGTTGTGCCGCTTGTACAAAGATACGGAGGTTTTCCTTTATCTTTTCCTGTCCGACGTATTCATCAAGCTTGCGTGGGCGGAGCGTTTTTTCGATAGATGGTTCTTCCCCCTCCGTCCCGATGATTCGCGTTTCTTTCATCTGCCGGTTTTCGTCATTGCGGCGTTTTTGCGGGCGGCGGGGCGGGGGGCTGGATCTCCATTACCGCACCGTTCTTAATGGTGAAGAGAGAGGGAACTTTTTCCAAAACCCCTTCCGATGGCGCGTATACTCCGCCGCTGACGCCGCTGTAATATGGCAACGTGTCGAGAGCGGCGGTCAATCGGCTTTTCGAATCGTGCCCGCTTTCGATAAGCGAGAGAAGCAGCATCATCGCATCGTAATAGCGCGCGGTCATGATATCCGGCGTTCCCCCCAGCGCGGATTCGTAAGTATCAACGAAATTTTTCACATCCACGCGGCTGATGGTGGGGGAAAACTCGCCGGGGAATATTGCATCTTCGGCGTATTTTCCGGCGACCGGGATAAAGTCGGGGTGCAGATAGCTGTCGGTTCCCAATACTTGCACCTGTGTAATGTTATAAAAGGAAAGCGCGGGCAGTATAAGCCCTACCTGCTCATAATTGCCGGCGATGAAAACCGCGTCGTAGGCGGTTTTCAAGGTGAAAGCAAAATTGGTGCGGGTTATCGGCTGGCTTTTCACCTTCGTGATAATGGGATAGGAAAGGGCATTTTGGTACATGATGCGCAATCCGTCATTGATTTGATCCAACGGCTTATCGGCATTTTCCTGCACATAGTTGAAAATCAGTTTACGGAGGGCGTTGTCATCAAGGCCGCCGATCCCTTCAAGTTGGGCCCGGAAATCGGTCTGATTGATCTCATAGGGACGGCTTTCCATAACCGTACCGCCGTTGGCATCCACTGCGGAGGCGAACGCTTGACGCATCTCCTCGCCTTTTGTGCCAGACGGATAGATGATCGCGAAGTTCTTCAGGTTTAGGGAACGTGTGGCATATTCGGCTATGAATTTCGCCTGATTCGGCTGGGTGAACCCCATTTGATAAAAAAAGCGTTTTTGGTCAGGCGGCAGGTCGGCCGCGTTGTCGTTGGGAATGGAGAGTATGGGCAGAATGAAGCGGCGCGATTCCGCAAGCGCCGATTCCAGCGTGGCAGGGGGAAAAAGTCCCACAACCCCTACCACGGCGTTGTCGGTGGCCAGCTCGCGTACCGCGGTCGCCGCCGCTTGTGGGTTGTTGCCGGCATCTTTGATGACCAGTTTAAGGTGGATTTTTTCCACAAAAGAACTTTTCATGGAAATGGCGAGTTGTATCCCTTTCAGGGCCCGCGCCCCCATATCGGAGCTGTCGCCGGAAAGCGGCAAGACGGCGCCGACCGCGAGGTGATCGGCCGCCGCCACATCGGGCACCGCGACTGACGACGGCGGGGCGACGGTAAAGATATCGGCGGGCGCCGTGAAGCCCGGAAAATCGCGCTCAAGCCTCGCCTTGATTTTTTCCACATTCAGTACATCGCTTTTTTGGGCGTAATGCCGGGCCAGCTCCGCCAAGGCGAACTGGGCAGGATACGCGGTGCCGTATTTGTCCGCAATGAAAAGCAGGTCAGACTCGCTGGTGGTGACATGAAGCATTTCTTTCAGCTTGCGGTCGGCCGCATCGCGGCGGGAACCATCCAGCTTGATGCATTCCACGAACGCATCCACCGATTGTTGAACGTGGCCGGCCTGGTAATCATTGTCGCCGATGTGATAAAGCGCTGCTGCCTTCTGGGTTGGTGTGGACGCGCTTTTCAGTGCCGCTTGGAGGGCTGAATCGGCTTCGTTGTAACGGCGCAGTGTGGAAAGCGACGCCCCCAGGCCGATCAAGGCATCAACGCGGTACGACGAGCCGGGAAATTGGTCCGCTACGGCGCTGAAATAGGCGTTGGCGTAACCAAAATTGCGGTTTTCAAAATGATGATTGGCCAAATGAAAATAGGCGGCGTCGCTGCGCGGGTCTTTGGGGTATTGATCCACGATTGCCTGCCAGGCATCCAGTTCGGCTTCCTGGTTGCCGGCCTTTTTTGCCTCGTCCGCTTTTTTTAGCAAATCGGCCAAAGGCATTTTGGAAAGCTGCTGCCGTGATGTGGCCCGTGGCTCCGCCGAAACGGGACGCACCACGGGGCTAAGGAGCAAAACCGCGAGTACCCCCGCGAAGACTATGGCGAACCGGTTATTTGATGTCATATTTTGCAAGTTTATACCGAAATTGCCGGAGGTTCATGTTTAAAAGGCTTGCCGCCCCTTTTTTTGATCCGCCAACCATGGCGAGGGCGCTGGTAATCATCCGTTTTTCTATCTCTTCGATTTTCTTTTCCAAATCAATCCCTCCTGGCGGCAGCGTGAGGCCGGTCATGCCGGAGGCGGGAAGGCGGCAACTTTCGGGGAGGTTTTCGGCGGAAATCCATTTGCCGGTTTCCAGCACCACCGCACGTTCCATCGCGTTCTCCAGTTCCCGCACGTTGCCGGGCCAGTGATATTCCTCCATTAGCCGCATCGCTTCGGGGCTGATGCCCTGTATTCCCATACCGCTGCCGGCAAACTTTTGCAGGAAGTGTTTTGCAAGAACCGGAATGTCTTCGCGCCGCTCGCGCAGCGGCGGCATCTCGATGCTCACCACATTCAGGCGGTAGTAAAGGTCTTCGCGGAACAAGCCTTCTTTTACCAAGTCCGCCAGATTCTTATTGGTTGCGGCGATAAAGCGGACATCAATACTGATGTTCACCACATCCCCCACGTGCCTGATCTCGCGTTCCTGGATGGCTCGCACCAGTTTTACCTGCAGAGAAAGCGGCATCTCGCCCACTTCATCCAGAAAGAATGTTCCCCCTTTGGCGGCTTCCAGCAGGCCCGGCTTGTCGGAAACGGCGCCGGTGAATGAGCCTTTTTTGTGGCCAAAGAGTTCGCTCTCCAGCAAGGATTCGGGCATAGCCCCGCAGTTGATGGAAAGAAACGGTTTAGCCGCACGTGGACTGAGGCTATGAATGGCGCGTACGGCCAATTCTTTGCCGGTGCCGCTTTCACCGGTGATCAACACGGTACTGGCGCTTTCCGCCACGCGGGCAATAAGGTTTTTGGTGTTGGTCAGCGCCGTTGAGCCACCCACCAACGCCGCAAGCCCGGCGCGGGTGCGCAGCTCCTTTTTCAGGTTCTGGTTTTCAAGGATGAGGCCGCGCCGCTCCAATGCGTTGCGTACAACCAGCTTCAGTTCATCCACATTGAACGGTTTGGTGATGTAGTCGTATGCGCCCAGCTTCATGGCCTCAACGGCGCTTTCAGCGGAGGCGTATGCTGTGATCATGATGACCGGGCGTTCACGATCCGCCTGCAGCGAGGCACGCAGCACGGCAATGCCGCCGTGCTTCGGGATGTTAATATCTGAAATGATGAGGTCGGGCGGGTTTTTTTCAATGAGCTGAATGGCGTCCTGCGTGTTTCCAGCGCTGATTACAGTGTGCCCCTCGGCGGAAAGCATGATCTCCAGCATTTCCACCATGCTTCGTTCGTCATCGGTAACCAGTATTGTACTCAAACCACGTTCCTTATAATCGGGTGAATGGGTATTGTACGGTATCGTGTATCAGTCTTCATCCTTAATGGCCAGCCCTGCCATTTGCCGGATTGATGCGTTGCCCGCCACGGTGTGCGGCGGCCGTTTATTCTTTCAGGCGGATACGGGCCGCGCGGGCATGGGCCGAAAGCCCTTCGGCCTCCGCGAAAAGTCCCACCATTTTCCCCACTCCCATAAAATCCTTTTTCGAATATTCGATAAGCGAGGAGCGTTTGAAAAAATCGTACACCCCCAGCGGCGAGAAAAAGCGGGCGGAACCAGCCGTGGGAAGCACATGATTGGGGCCGGCCATGTAGTCCCCCAGCACTTCGGGGGTGTAATGTCCCACAAAAACAGCACCGGCATTTCGTACCGCACCTAGATGGTCCGCCGCCCCGTCAAAGGCCAACTGAAGATGTTCCGCCGCCACCTCGTTCGCGAGTGAAAGTGCTTCGTCCAGCGAACGCGTTTTTATAATGTAGCCGCGCTTTTTGAGGCACTTCTTGGCGATTTCCTTGCGCGGAAGCAATTCAACCTGGCTGGCGACTTCGCGTTCCACCGCGGCGCACATTTTCGCCGAGGGGGAGATGAATATCGGCCAGGCCAGTTCGTCGTGCTCAGCCTGGGAAAGAATGTCAGCCGCGCACCACGCGGGATTGGCAGTGGCGTCCGCGACGATGCAGATTTCGCTGGGACCGGCGATCATATCGATATCGACATGCCCAAAAACCAGCCGTTTGGCTTCCGCTACGAACGCATTGCCGGGACCGACGATTTTATCGACGCGCTTGATGGTTTTGGTTCCGTAGGCCATAGCGGCCACCGCCTGCGCCCCGCCCACGGTGTAGAATTCACGTACGCCGCACATATCGGCGGCAAAAAGAACCGCCGGATTTATCTGGCCGTCTGGAGCTGGCGAGCAGATGACTATTTCCTCTACGCCCGCGACCAGCGCGGGGATGGCGTTCATTAATACGGAGGAGGGGTACGAGGCTTTGCCCCCTGGCACGTAAAGGCCCACCCGCTTGAGGGGACGGATAAGCTGGCCGACGCGGGAAGTGCCTTTTTTGGCGCTCCAGCTCTCTTCTTTCTGCAGGTCGTGGAAGTGAACGATG
>JAKAGL010000068.1 GCA_021815535.1 bacterium | reverse complement strand
GTACACCAAGCCACAAACTTTTCCGCATCAAAGGGGAAGGAATGCCAGTCCTCCAACGGCGCTCCAAGGGAGACCTCCATGTACAAGTGGTGATCGAAGTTCCAGAAAAGCTTTCAAAAGAGCAGGAAACATTGTTACGCGAATACGCCAAAGTCAACGGCGAGAACGTCAAGAAAGGCGGCCTCTTCAGCGGCCTGCGAAGCTGAATTCCATCTCCGCCATCCCGCTATCATCGGCCGCCGTGCTTACGGAACGCTTTCCGGTACAACTGGCGCGGCAGGACGCGGCACCATGAGGCTATCAGCAATTTCAGGATGCAACTTGGCCAGTTCCTGCATCGCTTTCATCGCCTCCTGCTTCATGCCAAGATATTGGTACGACTTGGCCAAATAAAAGAATGCCTCGGGCAATTGGTTGTCCACCTGTGCCGCCCACTGGAACAGTGGGGCGGCTTCTTGATAATCCCGTCGGTGGTAATATAAATAGGCAAGATCGAATATTGAAAAAGAAAGGTTAGGTTCGCGTGGAACAAGACTGCCGGCTTTCCGGTAATTTTCATATTCCGCAGGATAGTTGTTCATCGCGTGATCGACCCTGCCAAGCAACAAGCTTGTCCGGGCATCAAAATAGCGGTCAATAGCCTTCACCAACTCTGGGTCGGATTCAGCAGCCGCCAACATGGGAGTGACCTTCTTCCTGATACCAATAAGCGATTTGAAGTTGATGACTGCATTTTCCCGCCGCTTCCATATATATCTGGGAGCCGTAAATTCTATAACCGGCCGGTTATCCGTGTTCAGCTCGGCGCCGCGCGTAAAATCCATTACCCCGGCACGGTCCGTCACGTAAAAGCTGAGCAGGCTCAGCGGGTCGGCCGCTTCGATCATATCCCGCTTCACGGCGGGAATATCGAGCGCCGATGCCAACAGATCGGGCCGCAAGCTAAGCGGTTCGCTGGATCCCATCAGCAACAGGGTGGGTTGCTGACTATTGACATCGCCATACCATACCGTTACATGCTCGAAAGCGGTGGCGAATGTATAAAGTATTACCTTCAGGTTCTCTGGGGACAATTGATATAGAGGCAACCATTGGGCCATTGCGCCCCCCGGTTTCAGGGCTGCTTTCACATTGCGGAAATGTTCGAGCGTGAAGAGGCTCCCCTCCCCCGCGCTATCAGGCTGAAAAAGATCGGCGATCACAAGATCGTACTTTTTCTTCGTCATCCTGACGTAGTGTCCTCCGTCCCAAATAGTCAGATGAAACCGCTTATCCTTAATAATGTCGTGATTATCTTTGCTGAAAAAGCGCTGCACATCCACCAAGGAAGGAACTATCTCTACGCAATCGATCCTCTTGACGCCGGGATGTCCCCCCACTGCGCCGGAAGTGATGCCGGAGCCGAGCGAGATCACCAAAACGTTTTCGGCATCCGGTTTAAGTAATAGCGGCATGTGGCCAAAGCGTACGGCAACGTCGCCGCTGGTGGCCAGTTGATAGCTGTTCACCAAAAGCATCAGCGGCCCGTTTGCCTTTTCCTCTGCCACCTTCACGGTACCAATGGCATCCTCCTGGGTGAAAAGCAGCTTGTCGCCGGTTTTGAGGCCGATCCCCATATCCACGTTGAATATTCCGGTAAGCGCAATGGTTATGATTATGGCAAATCCCGATAACGGAACCACCCACGCCATGGCCTTCCGCTGAAAGGACGACGAAACGGCAATGATGCCGGCAAGCATGGCAACCGCAGAAACCACTATGATGCCTTTCTGATCGCCGATAAGGGGAATGAGGCCGAAGCCGCTGACAATTGCGCCAACAATGCCTCCAAACGTACCTACAGCATAAACGCCGCCCATGTTCTCGCCCAACACACCCATTTCTTTTGTGGTTACCCGGCAGATGAGCGGATATGCCAGCCCCATCAGAAATGTCGGCAGGCTAAAGGCGATTGCCATGACGATAAACATCACAAAAGCATCCGTGGCAAGGGTCATTTCACCAAACATGGTTCTAAATGACATTGCCATATCCACCGACTTCGCCAACACGCCGATGCTGGTCAAGCCCAGCAGGCCGATCCCCACCTCGGCCAGGCCGAACAGCCACATTGGATCTTTTAGCTTGTCTAAAAATCTGCCAAAAAACCAGCTGCCTGCCGCCATTCCAAAGAGGAAGACCGTGAGCAAATTGCTGAAAAGATAAACCGTTGACTTAAAGGAAACCGAAAAGGCGCGCGTCCAGAGAACTTCGAACGCCATCGAGCAAAATCCCGCCATGGCAAAAAGCATGAGGGCGCGGCCGCGCGGATATGAAGAGGCGGAAAAGCCTGGATCCTCGCCCCGGCTCTGTCCTTTAGCTTTCTTCGATTTCGGTGACGATTTTTGCCGCACCTCTACCACCGGGACTGCCACTACTTCTTTTGCGTCCTTATCCCGGGTAAGCCAGATAACAGCGGCCACCAAAAGATTGAGACCGAGGGCAATCTCAATTGCGCCCCATAAGCCCAATTGCGGGATTAGGATAAACCCGGAAAGAAACGACCCAGCCATCGCGCCGTAGGTATTAAAAGCGTAGATCGAACTGATGTCCAATCCGATGCTTTCCAGGCTCCCGGTCACCATCCTTCCCATGACGGGCAATGTCCCCCCCATAAGCATCGTGGGAGGGAGCAAGATGATGAAAACCAAAACGTATCTGATGATGAGCCAACCGCCGCTGTTCACCGATTCGGGAGTCATCACGGAAACAATCGCATTATCCAGCACTGTAATGAGCAATGTGATGGCAAGCGCGCTAACGGCAATCCCCGCCTCCATAAGCACATACATTTTCAATGGGGTTTTTGCGGTATCGGCCTTTTTACCCCAATAATGGCTCCCAATAGCCAATCCGGAGAGGAATCCGGCCACCACCATTGAAACGGCATAGACGGTATTGCCGAAGACAAGCGAGAGAATGCGCACCCAACATACCTGATAGATGAGCCCGGCCGCCCCGGAAATAAAGAAACAGGCGAGATAAAGTCTGTTAAGTTTCATGGTTGAGCTATTTTCCGATACTGGTTTCGCGTTTATTTTTTATCATCCGCCGTATGGCGGATATTGTCGGCTTCCTTCAGCATTCCCACCCTTTTTAGTATCCGGTAAAATGACATCCTCGTCACACCGGCCATTTCCGAAGCACGGGAAATGTTTCCCTTATACTTCAATATCAGGTTTTCAAGATAACGTTTTTCGAAGTCCTCCAAATATTTCCTTCTTGCATCCTTGAATGAAAGACTATACGACTCATCAGAATCAAGAATATTTTCCGGCAGATGCTTTGTCATAATGGTCAACTCTTCAGTCATGGATGCCGCCCGTTCTACCGTGTTGCGCAGTTCACGAACATTCCCCGGCCAATCATACGACATAAGCCGGGCCAACGCGTCGGCATGAAGCACCTGGCGGGGTGTCTGGTTTTTTTCCGACCTTTGCCTCAGGAAATGATCGCACAATATCCCGATATCCTCTTTTCGGTCGCGCAACGGAGGAATGACAATGTTGATGACGTTGAGGTAATAATAAAGATTCTCACGGAATTTCTTTTCGGCTATGGCGGCCTGAAGATCCGCCGAGGTGGATGTTATCACGCGGATATCAAGCTGCTTCGTCTGCCATTCCGCGTTTTCATATACTTTACGGCTTTGCAAAATGCGCAGTAGGCGGGCCTGCATGGCCATATCAAGGTCTTCCACCTGTTTGATGTACAGCGTACCGCCGTTGGCGGCCTCGAACACATTTGTTTCCTGGGGAGCCTTCGCTTCAGACCCACTGTATGGCAGAATCTTCATCATTTCGCTTGAAAGGGCGCTATAGTCCACAATGATAAACGGCCCGTTCACCCGCTTGCTGTGCAGATGAACCGCGCGGGCGGCAAGCTCCTTTCCCGTTCCTGTTTCGCCCTGGATGAAGACGTTGGTATCCGTCGCCGCGGCCCTTTTGATCTGTTCCTCTATGAGAATGCATTTTGGATGTTTGCCGACAAAATAGTGATCGAAATAACCTGCCTGAAGTTTCTTTTTAAGGTCGGCGTTCTCTTTCTGCAACTGGTGCTGCTCGACCGCGCGGCGGACAGTTATTAACAATTGATCGGAGGTAAACGGTTTGGTGAGATAATCAAACGCCCCAACTTTCACCGCCTCGACGACCCCACCGACCGTCGCATGCGCTGATATCATAACAACCGGAATGGCGGGAAAGGCGGTATGCATTTCTTTTAGAATGGCCATCCCATCCTTGCCAGGCATTAAAAAATCCGTCACTACCACTGCCGGCTTATGCTCCCGTACCATATCCAACACGTCCAGGCTGGATGAAGTCGTCACACAACGGTACGAACCGCCATCCAATATGCGCGCGTAGTTTTCAAGCAGGTCAGGTTCATCATCGACAAATAATACCGTCGCCGGTGCTGTCATGTTGCTTCTCCCTGAAGCGGTGTTTTATCCGCCAAAACGGGCGTTGTCAATGCTCGTGCCAGATGAATGCTGAATACGGTGCCAACTCCCGGCTCACTTTCAACGTTAATAAAACCGCCCGCATCTTTCACCAAGCCGTAACTTATGGCGAGCCCCAAGCCGGTGCCGGATCCCACCTCTTTGGTGGTGAAAAACGGCTCAAAAATATGATCAAGTACCTCAGGCTTAATACCATGCCCTGTATCACTCACCGTCAGGACAATTCCGCCGTTGGCGTCCAAGCCGCTTTTTACCGTAATCGTGCCGCCCGCGTCCGTTGCCTGAAAGGCATTATGCACAACATTGTATATCACCTGCTCGATGCCGGATACATTCAATCGGGCCTTTGGCAGCCCCGGCTCCAATTCTCTTAGAACCGTAACCCCCTTCTTTTTTATAGGCATTTCGATGAGGCTGAGAACACGCTCTGCGACTTCGTTCACATCACCATCTGTTACTTCGGTGGAAGCATTCCGCGAAAAGGTTAACAGGTTGGTGGCAATGCCGCCTATACGGACCGAGTGGTTATAAAGCACTTCGATATCTTTCTTTAAGGTATCCATCTTTCCTTTGTCGATATCCTTTTTCATGAGTTCAAGACGTGTAATAAGTATCGAAATCGGATTGTTTATCTCATGCGCCACGCCAGCGGCCAAAAAGCCTATCGCTGCCAATTTTTCGGCCTGCATCAACTTCCGCTCCACCTGTTTGATATGGCTTGAACGCTCTTCCACCTTATTCTCCAAAGATTGGCTATACTCCTGTAAGAAGTCCGCCATCATATTATACGCGTTGGCCAATGACTCTATTTCGTCCCCAGACCGGATTTTAAGGCGGTGATCCAATCTTCGCTGCCGTATTTGCTCTACACCTTGACGAAGTTTTTCAAGATCCCGGGTTAGCGTATAAGAAACTATCCAGGCGACAAAAAGGCAAAGGAAAAGCGCCTCAGCCAAACTGATGAGATATTCCTTTTTTATCTTATCCATCTCCGGGATAAAGTCGGTTCGTGGGTAGCGGTCATACACCACATAATAAAAGTCCTTATTCCCCGACTGAAGGTATATCGGCCTGAATGCGAAAATATAATCGGGATCGTCCGTAATCAGCCCCGTCCTTCCCGATAGTATCTGCGCAACAACCTCAGAGGAATAGTCTTTTCGGATATTCCTTTCCTCGATGGATTCCTGACCCGTGGCGGCCGCTTTGAAAGGGTTGTAAATATAATTTCCGTTCTGGAAAACCATCGCGGCCTTCCGCTTTCCCTCAAAAGAAATCCGGCTCAGGGTTTTCAATATCTTGGAACTGTCAAGATCGGCGTAGACGACACCGCTCGGCTTTCCGCTCCTGGAAAACATTTTAGTGGCGAACCGTATCAGTGGCTGACTGGATGTATCCCCATGGGGACTAACCATGCTATACATCGGGATAGCCGCTATGCCATAGCCGTTTTGAAGCGCGGCTTCAACATAATACGTTGAGGTGAGGCGATTAACCAACTTCGCCTGAGGCACGGTAATGATGTTGTCGCCGTTCTTAAACATTACCAGCCGTTCGTTTCCAAACTCGTCTAACAGACCGACACTGGAATAGCCTGGACGCAGTGAAAGAAAGTTGTAAAACTCTCTTTCAACAAGGGATTTCCAATACAACAGGCCGGTGGGTTCTCTGCCGGGAACGTTAACGAGATACTCTATGGCCAAACTGGAACGCAAATAGTTGACATCTGAAAGAACATTCTTAAATGCGTCTTCAACCCCTTTGGAACGCGTCAGGGTATTTTGGAAAACAAGCCTGGTTTCCCTATCCTCAATGGAATCGCGCGTTGTGTTCAGTTCTTGATACTGAAAGTAACCGATGGGAACAAACGTCACCAGCAGCAATGCCAGGGTGAGCTTCTTCCAAATCCGGTTATAGAGAAACCTGAACGGGTTCATCGGAGACGGAACTACTCAACATCCTTGACGCACCTGAAACTTAAGATATGGCTTCTTCCTTCAACCGGAACGTACTCCCGGTAAGCCGAACGGGCAGTTATGTTGAGATCAACCCACGAGGCTCCCTTTATAATAGCCATGTCTTTGTGGGCGGGATCAAGCGTAGCGGTCCATTCGCGGGAGTTGCCTGCCATGTCGTGCACACCATAGGGGCTTACATCACCCGGAGCCAGTCCAACCTTATTGCCGGTATCAACTTTGCAGAAACCGTGCTGAATGAACTCAAGGTCGGAATCGGCCGTTGCGGCCTCGCCGGGGTCGAACGTATTTCCCCAGGGAAATATCCTGCCGTCTGTTCCGCGGGCGGCCTTTTCCCATTCCTCTTCCGTGGGCAACCTTTTATGCGCCCATTTTGCGTAGGCTTCGGCATCCTGCTTGTTAACGTACAAAACCGGGTTGTCAGCGCAATCTGTGGGGTAGGTTCCACCCTCCCAGTGTTGCGGAGGGTGATAACCGGTTTGTTTGATGAACTCCATGTATTTCCGGTTAGTGACTTCGTAGATGTCGATATAAAAAGCTTTCAAATTCACTTTTCTTTTAGGCATCTCCGAATCGAATGAATAGTCCTTGTAAAGGTCCCTTCTCCCAAACTCTTTTTTCACCGCATCGATTTCCTGCTGGGTACTGCCCATAAGAAACTCCCCGGCGGGAACCAACACCATCCCTTCCGGAGCAGGTTGTGCGTTATTCAATGAATTTGCGACATGGTTGAATGACAATAACAGCCCGGTGAAGGCGACTACGGCCAATTGTTTAGCCGGAATTCTCATAAAGGCTCCTTCATAGCAACGAAGCGGTACTGGTTGTCCTTGTTTTTCATTTCAAAAATAAAGGGCTCCTTGATAGCCTCGCGTTCCTTATCCATGGTGATATTACCCGTAACACCCTTGAAATCCTTTATTTCCGCCAACGCATTGCGTAGATGGCTCGGCCGCATGGATTTAGCATTCCCTATGGCTTGTGCCAGCATATAATATGCGTCATAGCTTAAAGCGGCCACCCGCGACGGCGAATGATTAAACCTTTTCTTGAAATCGGTCACGAATGTCTTAACACGCGGGTTTTCCGAGTCCTCGTTGAAACCTCCATACACCAGTGTCCCATTGGCGGCAGCACCCATAGAGGTAAATTCGGGGACCATAAGATCTTCACCCCCCACCATGGGTATTTTCAATCCCATTTTCCTCATCTCCTTTAGCACCTGGGCTCCTTCCATCCCGTCACCGGTATATATAATTGCATCAGGAAGATTGCCCTTAAGCTTTTTAAGCTGCGCGGGTATGCTAGTCTCGTCTTGATCAACGTTGCTCATCGCCGACGAGATAATGTAAAGTTCATGCGTCAGTTCGCCTTTGTTGTTTTCAATTTCCGCTTTGAACGCCGCCGACAATTTTATCGAGTAGTCATTGATCAATGAAGTGAACAAAGCGAATTTTTTCAGTTTTCTCTCATTAATGACATATTCCATAAGGCGTTTTATGCCATGTTTGTCATTAAGCGTGTTACGGAAATAATAGGGGCCGGTATCTCCCAGCCGCCGCCGTGAGCCCGCGGATAACAGGATCAATTGATCGTCATTAATGAGTTTGCTGGCCGAAAAGCTTACTTCTCCGGTCGGAGCGCCAACAATGCCGGCAACGCCTTGACGAGCCAAATTTTCAACACCGGCACGCGCTCCCGCAATAGAGGACTTCGTGTCGTAAACAAGAAGGTCATACTGTTTGCCACGGATACCGCCATGACTATTTATCTCATCTGACGCCATTTCCGCTCCGTCGGACGTATCCTGGCCAAACACCTTAACATCCCCTACCAAGGGAGCAAGTACCCCAATTTTGTTTTCACGCGGCAATTCCTGTGCGATTTGCGCCTCGGTTTTCACCCCAAAACCGAATTCAGCTGGTGCTTTCTCTGAAGCGGATGGATCTAAAATGGGAGATTTACCGGGATCATGCATCTCTTTCTTGAAATCTGCCTCTCTTTGTGCCCTTTTTTCCCCAACTTTCGGGTCCGGAGTTGCCCCTAAAAGATTTGTATCTTGGCTATTTTCCCCCTTTTGGTCTGTTTTGGCCTCCTGGCCGCCGCTGCATCCGGAAGAAAAAGTGGCAAGGGATAGGATTAGAATGGCGGAAATCGCATACAACGAGCTTAAACGCAAAATACTTTGGCCTTTTCGCCCCATTTTGGGGTAAGATTCTTCAATTAGTGGAGTGCGGGTTTTTGACCGTTTGTTAAGGAGGATCGTCTTGCTTAGTTTAAAAGGGTTCGTCATCGTTTTTGTTTCCTTGTTTTTTATCGCCTTTGTCCCAAAATCGTTTGCCGGATCCGGAAGCATGATTGATATCCCTGGTGGAGATTATAAATCCGGTCCGAGTAAAAAGACAGTAAAAGTGGAAAAATTCAGCATTGACACTTACGAGGTAACCAATGCTGAATATAAAGAGGTCAATAAGAATTTCGAAATCCCCGCCGGGAAAGAAAAAAATCCCGTTCAGGAAATTTCCTATTTTGACGCGGAAGCTTACTGCAAGGCGCTCGGCAAAAGGCTCCCCACGTTGTTTGAATGGGAAAAAGCGGCCCGGGGTACCGATGGCAGGCTGTATCCTTGGGGTAACGATTTCGACAAGTCCAAGACCAATACGGTTGAATCGGGCAAAGGCGGTACGGTGCCGGTGGGCAGTTATCCTAACGGGAAAAGCCCTTACGGAGTAATGGATATGGCCGGCAACTTGTGGGAATGGGTTGATGCCTGGGATAGCGCTGAAAAGAAATACCGCCTTTCGATGGGTGGCTCCTATTTCGACGACGAGGAAAATGCAAAGGTCTTTAGCGAACTCAAATCCATTCCGGATGATGAACATGAGTATGTAGGATTTCGCTGCGCCAAGTGAAATAACACTAAAACCGCACCTGCATGAAGGAATAGGAAAAGAAACTATGAAGAGGATGGATCGCCGAAAATTGGTTTTGTGTCTTTTTCTCGCCATCCTCTTTATCGGATGCTCAAAGAGAATGGGGACATCTGATAGTGGAAGTTCCGACAGTGGCGCGGTTAGCAATTTCTACAAGCCCTCCGCT
>JAKAGL010000067.1 GCA_021815535.1 bacterium | reverse complement strand
GCAGGAAACGACGAACACGGCGGCCCCCACCAGCCCCGCCAACGGACGGAATCGGAGCGAGCGTTCGCTTTCCCGGCGGTACGTCCGCAATCCCATCAATACCGCCGGTACCGCAAGCACGTACCAGAAAGCCGCCCATTGCATCGGCAAAATGCCGTCGGCGATGTGCATGGCGTGGGCGGGCGGCGGGAAAGCGGCGCAGCCGAACAGTATCGCCAGAAAAAAAGCTCCATACTTCGTCATGCCGGTAACCGTTCCTCAATGACCGTGGTGATGGTGATGGCAATGACCGCCGTGTTTTTCTTTATATTCCGCCGCCTCTTCCTGGCTCATGGTCACAAACACCTGCGCCTCGGGGGGCAGCGGATACGTTTCGCGCTCCAGCGGTTCCACCTTCCGCACATCGGGGTGCTGGCGCGATTCGCCGATCCTTTTCTTCACCAATTCCAGCAACAAGTCGTCATAGCCGAGGTTCTTGCCAAAGACCAAGGTGATATCGGGGTATTTCTCCGCTTCGTGCCGCATCATATTGGGAATATCGACGCGGATATGCAGCCCCATGTGCAGAAAGTACGGTATAAGCACCACCCGTTTCGCGCCTTCGGCCACGCACTTCGCCAGCGCCTCGCCGAACCGGGGGCCCTGGCGCTCCATGTAGCAGACTTCCACGATGCCGCAAAATCCCGTCTCTTTCAGGGTGCGCGCCACCGTCTCCATTCCCTGCCCCGCGTCAGGCACGCGGCTGCCGTGCCCCATCAGTATCACCGCTTCTTCGTTGCCGTCCATCGCGTCAATCCTTCCGTTCCGATGCGATGATGCTGAGCGAATGGATGACGCTCACGGCCAAGGGGCTGCCGCCGCGCCGCCCGGCCAGCGCGATATAGGGCACGCCAAGCGACATCAACTCTTCCTTGCTTTCCACCACATGCACGAACCCGACCGGCATTGCGATAACCACCGCCGGGCGGATGCCCTCTTCCATGATCATCCGGTTGAGTTCCAGCAGCGCCACCGGGGCGTTGCCGAACATCGCGATCCCCCCGTCCAACGCCTTCTTCGCCTTACGCACGGCGAACAGCGAACGGGGAAGCCCGGCCTTCCTGCATTCTTCGGCGATGTCTTTATCGGCCACATGGCAATGGATGTTCTCCGGGCCGTATGCCGGATTGACTTTCCGCAAACGCTCCAGCGAAATGCCGCCGCGCATCATGTTGGAGTCGACATAAATGTCCGCG
This sequence comes from bacterium, assembly GCA_021815535.1. GTDB lineage: Bacteria > Nitrospinota_A > UBA7883 > JACRGQ01 > JACRGQ01 > JACRGQ01. The sequence continues at coordinate 8,394 of JAKAGL010000067.1, read as the reverse complement.
CCGCGCCTGAGAGCCGCGACCGCCGCATCGATGGCATCCGGCGAAAAACGGATGTCATCGCGCAGGTCAAAGCTGGCGGTGGTGTGTATCATCCGCCGCAGAACGATCCATTCGTCCGGGCCAAGGCCGTGATCGCCGGCCTCTTCTTCGATCGCCTTGAAGGAGAGCTGTTCGATCTCCTCCGGCTTGATCGGATTTTTGTACAGTTCCCGCACCAGCGGGCGTTGTTGCGTGGTATCCATGATTCACCTCTCTTATACATGTGCCGCGGCGCGGCACCGGTTCACAAAACTTTCAGCGGCGGCGGGATGGGAAACCAGATGCGCGTGCAAATAAGTGGCCAGCACGTTCCTTCCGCCCAAGAACCCCTCCGGCGCATCAACGCCCTTGCGCCGCACCGTGTACGACGCCTGCCACCCTTCGCAACCGAGGGGATCTTCGATCAGCTCGGAATAATGAAACATGTGCCCTTTGACCGATCCCCCCGATTTGCCCAGAAGGGTATCGCGGGAAAAAACAGCCTCCGCGTATCCAAGCGATTTATAGCTGTTCCGCATCCGAGCCCATACCGGCAAAATGCCCGCGAAAGAATGGCGTGCGCCATCGGCCATTTCGACCCCGCGGGAAAGATAGATGAGGCCGCCGCATTCGGCATATACAGGATGTCCCGCGGCGGCGAATTCAACGACGGCGCGGATCATTCCGGTATTTCGGGAAAGCGCCTGCGCGTGCACCTCCGGGTAGCCGCCGCCGAGATAGAGGCCGTCCAGCCCTTCCGGCAACCCGGCATCCCGCACCGGCGAAAAATAAACCAGTTGCGCGCCGGCTTTCTCAAGCGTCTCCAGCGAGTCGTGATAGTAAAAATGGAACGCCTCATCCATCGCCACGCCGATACGCGCAAGCGGCGCCGACGGAGCGCGCGCCGCCTCCGCTTTGCGCGGCACCGTGGACGACGCGGCGGCGATGAGCGCGTTTATATCGGCATGGGCCTCCACCGCATCGGCAAGCCGCTGTATGGTTTGCGCCGTGAGGGTGCGCGTGTCGGCGCTCATCAATCCCAGATGCCGGGAGAACAGCTCCGGTAAAGCCCCCTTGGGCATGGCCGCCAGAAGCGGCGGGAGCCCGGCGCTTGCCAGCGCCTCGCGCAAGATGCCGGCATGACGGTCGCCGCCGCAGAAATTCGCCGCCACCCCGATGATCCGCGCGTCAGGCTCGAAATCGCAAAACCCCTTCACCACGGCGGCCAGGCTGCGCGCCGCGCCGCGCGCGTTCACCGCCAACAATACCGGCGCGCCGAGCAACGCCGCGATATCCGCCGTGCTTCCGCGCGAAGAGGCGGCTTCCGCGCCGTCGTACATCCCCATCACCCCTTCCACCACCGCGATGTCGGCATCAGCCGTTTTTCTTGCGTAGAGGTTCTTTGCGTAATCGGCGCCGCACATCCAGGAATCGAGATTGTAGCTGATGCGCCCCGACGCCAGAGCGAGATAACCGGGATCGAGGAAATCCGGCCCGACCTTGAACGTCTGAACTTTCATGCCACGGCGCGCAAGGAGAGCGGCAAGGCCGAGCGCCATCGACGTCTTCCCCACCCCGCTGGCGGTTCCAGCGGCCACGATGGCGGGACACGGGCGGTTTACCGAAGGCACTCCCCGCCCTTTTTCAGAAACCGGTATATAGACGAACGCACAGGACTGCCGTGCACACATTTGAAATCGAAATGAAAAACGCAATTCATCACCTGCACCCCGTGGCATTGTTCCGGCTGGGCAGGTCTCCTGACTCGCGGCATAATCTTCAGCGCCTTCCCGCCCTTTTACCGGACAGTGGCTATTCGCTTGATCCTGCACCGCATACAGTGGCGGGGGCCGTACCGGCTTTTACCGGTTTCCCTATTCAAACCGACAATCGGTTACCCAGTGCTTAAATAGATAGCATACAGGCCTACTCGTGTAAAGCGCTTTCCGGCATCAGCCCCCCTGCCGGGAAGCGATGCAGGCAGGCACTCCAGCATTTGGTAAATGCCAATGGCATTTCCTTTACCTGCCAAGCATGATCAGATCTTGATGGTGGAAACCTTTTTCTGGCGGGCGCGTTCTATTTTTTCTTTGATGTCCGCGGCGCTGGCGGCGGCGCTTTGCCGTCCCTTGAGCATGCAGATATCCGATTTTTTGAAATCCCACCAATTCATTTCGCAAATATCGGGGCGAATCACATAATCGGCCTCCTGCAACTCCATTTCCGAGAGCGTGATGCGGGTCGCCATGTTCGAACGGAGCACAACCTCCAAGCCGTTATCAGGCGCCGGGGCATCCAGCATGTCCTGGGAAATATCCACGGCGATGATGAAATCGGCCCCCATTTCGCGCAACAGGCGCACCGGATTTTGCATGCTCCAGCTCCCGTCCACCAGCCGCACGCCATCCCACGCCACCGGCGGAAAAAAACCGGGAATGGCGCTTGTGGCGGCGATGGCCCGGCGCAACGGCCCCTCTTTAATAAAATAGGGGCGGTTGTTCACGATATCGGTCGCCACGCAGGCGAAGGGAATTTTGGTGTCCTCAACATTAATATCCGGCACCATCTTCGCCACCAGCGATTCCAGGCGGTTCTCCGGAAGATATGACAGCTTCGTCATGGAAACGCTGTAGAAAAGCGATTTGCGGAACGTCCTGAGCATGCTGCGGAAAATGCCGCGCCGTTCTTCCCCTTCGCGCGCCCGGATCAGAATGTCCCCCCGCAGGTCGGAGAAATCCTCCCCTTTCAAAAACGCGAGCACGATACGTTCCACCGCGCCTATATCCAGGGTATAGGCGAACAGCGCCCCGATGAGTGCGCCCACGCTGGTCCCCGCGATCATGCCCGGCCGCAGGCCAGCCTCTTCCAGCTCGCGAAGCACCCCCAGATGCGTCATGCCGCGCGCGGCCCCGCCGCTCAGGCAAAGCCCCAATTTAAAGGAATTGTCAGGCATCATACCGGTTGTGCTTTCAGCGCGCGTACGCCGCTTCCATTTCCTTGCGGTATTTTTCTTCTATCACATGCCGCTTCAGTTTAAGCGAGGTGGTGAGCAGGCCGTTTTCGGGCAGCCAGCTTTCATCCACCAGCAACAGCCGTTTCACGCGCACATAGGCGGGAAAAGCGCCCAAACGCGCGTTGACCGCCGCCAGCAAAGCCTCCTCGAACGTTCCGCCGTGCGGCGGCTGTTCGCCTTCGTAAGGAAAGCCGTTCTCGGCGGCGAATTGCCGCAGCTTGTCCGGCAAGGGCTTGGCCAGCAGCAGCAAATAGGGCCGCTGCTCGCCGTACACCATCAGATTCTCAAAAATGCCCATCGCCTTGATTTCCGCCTCCACCCGGTCGGGCGGCACTTTTTCACCGTTGGACATGACGATGATCTGCTTGAGCCTGCCGGTGATCTTCAGATGGCCGTTAACGATCTCGCCGATATCACCGGTGTGAATCCACCCCTCGGCGTCGATGATCTTGCTCGTGGCCTCTTCGTTGTTCCAGTACCCTTTCATCATGCCGGGGGTTTTGGCGATGATCTCGCCGTTTTCGGCGATCCGCAGCTCAACGTCATCCGCCGCCGGGCCGACGGTATCCCCGCGGTTGTTCCCTTCGCGGTTGACACTGAGCACCGGGCTGGTCTCGGTCATGCCATACCCCTGTATCACCGGCAGGCCGATCGCCACGAACAGCCGCCAGATGTATTCAGGCAGCGCCGCGCCGCCGGCAACCGCCAGCCTCAGCCGGCCGCCCATTTTGCCCAGTATTTTTTTTCCGACGATGGCATACAGCAACGGATTGAGGAGGTGGAGCGGCGACCACGGGCCGCGCCCTTGCCGGTGCAAAAACGCGCCGTAGCCGATATCAACGGCGGTTTTGAATATCAGTTTTTTCACCGGGGAAGCTTTCCCCACTTCCTCCGTCACCCGCTCGTAGATGCGCTGGAATACCAGCGGCACCGAAACCACCACCGTGGGATGCTGGGTAAGCATATCCTCGGCGACGGTGCGCACGTTGCGCGCATATACCACGGATGAACCCGCCATGATCGGCAAGTAATAACCGACCGTCCGCTCGAACATGTGGGTCAGCGGCAGAAATGAAAGGAAAAGGTCGTCCGGCAGGACGGTGACGGCGCGAAGGCCGACATGTGCGTTCCATAAGATGTTGCGGTGCGTCAGAACCACCCCTTTCGGCAACCCGGTGGTGCCGGAGGTGTAGACGATGGTAGCGGGGAAATCGAGCGCAACATCGTGGACGTACATGCCGGAATCATCGGTGCAGAGCCAGTCTTCGTAATACTTCACCCGCGGGTCTGCCGACGTCTCCCTGAACCGGCGGATAATGAGCACCCGTTGCACCGTCGGCATCCGCCCGTGGATGGGAGCCAGCGATTCCCACGTATCCGAATCCTCAACCACCAGCAACTTCAGCCGGGAGTCGTTTATGATGTGGACAATGTTATCGTGCGAGTCCTTGATGAAGATGGGAACCACCACAAGGCCGGAGCCGAGGCCGGCCATATCGCACAGCACCCATTCGATCGAGTTGCGCACCATCAGCCCGATGCGGTCGCCCGGCATCAACCCTTCGTTTTCCAGCGCCCCCTGCCAGCAACTGGCATCGCGGTCCATATCGCCCCAGGTTTTTTCCACCCACACCCCGCGCGGTTCGTCAAACTGGCGATAGGCCATTTTGCCGGGATCTTTCTTTATGCGCAGTTCGAACAGGCCGGGGAGCGATCCCGCTTCCTTATAATCGATATAATCCGTTTTCCGTTCCATCGTTCCCCCTTACAGGGCATTCCATCCGGGATTCGGCACAAAACGGGCGCCGTATTTTACACGCAACTCTTCAAGGCGGGCGACCAGCGCCGCCTTCCCCGCCGTACGGGCAAACCGCAACGGGCCGCCGCGGAACGGCGCGAAACCGCTGCCAAAAACCATCCCGGCATCGATCAGATCAGCGTCGGCCACGATGCCTTCTTGCAGGCAGGCGACGCATTCGTTGACGTAGCGGAGCATCAACCGGTCGGTAATTTCCTTCATTTCGGGCGTGGACGGTCCGGCTGCGGGGCGCACTTTACCGGCGCGGTGATCGTAATACCCCTGGCCGCTCTTCACGCCAAGCTTTCCCTCTTTCACCATCGCCTCGAGTTTCGGGGGAACCTGTGCCCCCAGTTTTTCCTTGAACACCAGCCCCACGTGGTAGCAGATATCCAGCCCCACCGTATCGCCCAGCAACAACGGCCCCATCGGCATGCCAAACCGCACCGCCGCCGCATCGATGAGCGCCGCTGGAATACCTTCCGATTCCATCACCATCGCTTCCATCAGGTATGGCATCAACACGCGGTTGACGAGGAAACCGGGAGAACTTTTCACCGGCACCGGCAGTTTACCAATGGCCCCCACATAGGCGAACGCCGCATCCAGCGCCGCCGGGCTGGAGGCCGCCCCTTGCACCACTTCCACCAGCGGCATCTGCGGCACCGGGTTGAAAAAGTGGATACCGACCAACTGGCCGGGACGGGCCAGCGTGGCGGCCATTTCCTCCAGCGGGATGCTGGAGGTGTTGGTGGCGAGCACCGCGCCGGGTTTCATCACCGGCTCAATCCGCGCGAAGAGGTCGCGCTTCACCTGCAGGTCTTCAAACACCGCTTCGATAATAATATCGGCAGAGGCCGCCCCCTTGCCCGCGGGGTCGGGAATCAACCGGTCAAGCGCCAGTTGCGCCAGGCGCGGATCCTTGAGCTTTTTTTTGAACAGGCCAGCCGCCCGCTTTATCGCGGGGGCGATAAACTTTGTTTCGCGGTCCTGCAACGTGACGGTGAGGCCTCGCAATGCGCTCCAGGCGGCGATATCCCCTCCCATCGCACCGGCGCCAACAACGTGGAGCCGCTTCACCGGCTGTCCGCTTTTCTTGGCAAAACCCTTTAAGCGCTCCTGTAACTGGAAAAGCCGCACAAGGTTTTGGGCCGTATCGCCGACAATAAGACGCGCGACCGAGCGGGCCTCTTCTTCCATCATCCGCCGCTCGTTGCCGCCGTAACGTTCCCACAGATCGATCATGGCAAAGGGGGACGGATAGTGATCGGGATTCGCTTTTTCCGCCGTTTTCTTCCGCATCATCCCGGCGGTGATCCCGCGCAGTACCGGCAACCCGGCGATCGCCTGCATGCCACCCGCCCTGTGCGGCGGGGCGTTTTTCTTTATCAATGAAAGCGCGGCGGTTCTCAGATGGCGTTCAGGCACGGTCATATCGACCAACCCGGCCTTCTTCGCCGCCTTGGCGCTGAAGTTGCGCCCCGTGAGCATCATTTCAAGCCCGGCAATGCCCCCCATGATCCGCGTCGAGCGCACGGTGCCGCCAAAACCGGGATGGATACCGAGTTTTACCTCCGGCAGGCCGATCTGCGTTTTTTCATCGGTGGAAGCGACACGGTAGCGGCATGCGAGCGCCATCTCCGTGCCGCCGCCCAGGCAAAAGCCGTGAATAAGTACCACCGTGGGAAACGGCATTTTTTCAATGCGGTTGAAAACTTCCTGTCCCCGGCGGATGATCGCCAGCGCGGAAGCTTCATCGGTGGCCTTGGTGAATTCATTTACATCGGCCCCGGCAACGAAGCCGCTTTTTTTCGCGGAATAAATAACAAGCGCGGCGGGCGCATGCGCCTCGATATGGGCCAAGGCCCCGTCCAATTCCACCAACAGAGCGGAAGAGAGGACGTTGGCGCTGGCATCGGCCTTGTCCAGGCCGAGCCACGCGATGTTTTGCGCGTCGAGTTCCAGCTTGAAATTCGTGAACGTGTTATCCATCGGCCCGCTCCACATTTTCCACCAGTACCGCGCCCCCTTGGCCGCCGCCGATACAAAGCGAGGCAATGCCTTTCCGCCCGCCATTGCGGCGCAGCGTGTTGAGAACGTGCAGCGTGATCCGCGCGCCGCTGGCGCCAACCGGGTGGCCCATGCTGACCCCGCCGCCATCGACGTTGATATTCTTCATGTCAAGCGGCCCGAACCCCGTGGCGAAATCCCCCACCTCGTTTTTCATGTAGCTCCCGTCGTTCCAGGCACGCAGGCAGGCAAGCACCTGCGTGGCAAATGCCTCGTTGATCTCGATATTGCCGATATCGGCGGTGGTGAGGCTGTTGCGCGCCAGAATGCCCGCCATGGCATGTACCGGCCCCAGCCCCATTTGGGCCGGGTCAACCCCCGCCCACTCAAAATCAAGCAGCTTGCCCAGCACCGGCAGGCCATGCTTCTTCACCGCATCGCCGCTGGCCAACAACAGGGCCGCCGCGCCGTCCGTCAGTTGCGCGCTGTTCCCGGCGGTCACTTTCCCCAGCTTCGGATCGAATACCGGTTTAAGTTTCGCCAGTTTTTCCATATCGCTGTCGCGCCTCACGCCGTCGTCGAAATCATAGATGTTCCCTTTCGCGTCGATCAGCGGCGACAATTCGCCCGCAAACCGTCCCTCATCGGCGGCGGCCGCAAGCCGCCGGTGGCTCTCCACCGAGAAGGCATCCATCTCTTCCCTGCTGACGCCGAACCGGTGGGCGAGGATCTCGGCGGTCTGCCCCATGTTGAGACCGACCACATGGTCGGTCAGCCCCTGCAACACGCCCAACACCGGGCGGAGGTAGGCAAGACGCATTTTCGCCAACACGCCGAGGCGCGCGCCGAAGCTGCGCGCCTTGCCCCACGCCACCAGCCATTCCACCATTTCCGGCGTGAACAGAAGCGGGTAGCGGCTCATCGCCTCGGTTCCCCCCGCCAATACCAGGTCGGCGCGCCCCATGGCGATATCCTTGGCCGCGGAATCGAGCGCTTGCATGCCGGAGGCGCAGTTACGGCCCACGGTGAAAGCGGGCACTTTTTTCCCGCATCCCAGGCGAAGCGAAATGACCCGCGCGATATTCGCCTCGGTGGCGTCGGGAAACACGGAGCCGAACACCACCTCATCCAGCGCTTCGGGCGAAAAGGGCATCGCCAGCAGCAACTGCCGCCCCGCTTCCACCGCGAGGTCAGACGCGGAGAACGCCCCGCGCGGCCCCTTCGCTTTCAGGAACGGAGTGCGGCGGCCGTCCACCACATATACCGGGCGCAGGTTGGCGAAACTACTTCCCATCGCGTTTGCTCCAATAATCCATCGGGAAATCATCCACCATGATCACGTCGCGGCGCGTTTTGTTGGCATCCTCAATGGCGGCCTTTTCATCCGCGGTGATTATGTTGGCTTTTAAGGCCTCTTCGATCCGCTCGGCGTCGCCGCGCGCGGCGATCCGCCCGTCTTTCACCGCGTGGTTTATTTTCCGTTCCACTTCTTCTGCCGCAAGCGATTTATGCAGGGCGTCCTCGATCCTTCCCAACTGTTCGTTCATGTTTTCGC
>JAKAGL010000066.1 GCA_021815535.1 bacterium | reverse complement strand
CCGGGATGCGGCGATGATGAAAGGGCTGGCTTTTTCCGATAACGCATCCGATTTCCGCCCGAACGATCTGCTGTTCATAGGCGACCGTAAATGGCTGGAGAAGGCGCTGGGCAATCTGGTGCAAAACGCCATTAAGTTCAGCACGGCGGGAACCATACAGGTAACCGTATCGAGGATCGGGACCGATATCCTCTTTCACGTAAAGGACGAAGGGATAGGCATTCAGGAAGACGAACGCGGAAAGTTATTCGAATCCTTCCGGCAATTGGATGGCTCGTCCACGCGCGTGCGCGGCGGCGTGGGGCTGGGCCTCGGCTTTGCCAGAAAACTGGTTCAGGCGATGGGAGGGGATATAAGCGTGAAGTCGGAGTTTGGCAAAGGCTCGGAATTCGTCATAACCATTCCCTACCGCCCCGTCGGCTCCCGTACTTGATGAATCCGGGCTTCGTGACGGAAAAGGAAAGCGGCAAAGCGTGTTTTACCGGCTGATGCCGTCTGTTTTATCATCATTTCTTCAAACGTGGTATAATTACACTCTATTCCGCAAGGTTTTAATGAGGCCAACCTTTTAACGCCATCTGGGATCAGTTGTTTTTCCCCGGGACTACAAGGTGGAAAATCCATCGGGAACCGTTACGTTGTTGCAGTGTGCAAGGAGTGTTGAGTGAAGATCAAGAGCATCGCCCTCGTGGAAACCAAAGCGGTCAAAACCCATGTGTTCAGCCGCGTGTACCTGCCGCGTTTGGGATTGCCGTTTCTGAGCGGCCTTATGAAAAGCCTGGGATACGAGATTGAGACTTTTTTCCAGGAAAAGGCGCCGGTTGACCTGGATCACCTCTGCACGTTTGATCTCATCGGCATCAGCTCGCTCACTTCCACCGTGAAAGAGGCGTACCGTCTGGGCAGCCTGCTGAAAGGGCGGGGGAAACTGGTTGTTATGGGCGGCCCGCACGCCAGCGCGATGGCGGCGGAGGCCTTGCAGCACTGCGACTATGTGGTGCGCGGCGAAGGAGAGGCGACGTTCGCGGAATTGGTATCGAAGATGAACAACGGGGGCGGCGTTTCGGACGTGCCGGGCATTTCATATCTGCGCGGCGGCGCGTTGGTGCAAAATCCCTCCTCCGTCACCAAGGTGAACATGGAGGAGATGCCGCAGGCCGATTTTTCGTCGTGCAAGGGTTTCAAGGGGCCGGAGGAGTATCCGGCGCAACTGATGTTCTCGCGCGGGTGTCCGTTCAATTGCAGTTTTTGCAGTGTTACCACCACCTTCGGGCGGAAGTACCGGTATAAGACAAAAGAACAGCTGATGGCCGAAATGTCTTCCATGCTGGGCCGCAGCATCAATTTTATCGACGACAATTTCGCCGCGAATCCGCGCCGGACAAAGGACCTGCTGAAAACCATGATCGCCGCAAACAAGGTGCCGCGGCGTTATTCATGCCAACTGAGGATAGACGCGGCGCGGGATGAAGAATTGCTGGGTCTTTTGCAAAGAACCAATTGCCGCATCGCCTACGTCGGCATGGAATCGATCAACCCCGAAACCCTGAAGGCCTACGACAAGGGGCAGACGGTGGAAGAGATAGTTGCGTCCATCAGGAATTTCAAACGGTATAACATTGGCATCCACGGCATGTTTGTGCTGGGGGGCGACCACGACACGGCCCAGACCATCAAGGATACCGCCACCTTCGCCATCGAATCCGGGCTGGATACCATGCAGCTGTTCGCCCTCACGCCGTTTCCCGGCACGGCGGTGCATGGCCAGATGGCCGCCGAAAAACGGATTCTGCATGAAGACTGGGACCATTACGACGGATTGCATTGCGTAATACGGCCCGTGCGGATGACCCCGTACGAATTGCAGTATGGCATTATCGAGGAGATGAGGCGTTTTTACCGGCTCTCCCGCGCGTTCAACCTCGATTTGAATAAGCGTTGGCGCATCAAATACCGGGTTGGCGGGCGCTATCTCGTGAACCGCTGGAAAAGTGAAAACGCCGCCTACTACGATTATCTGAAAACGGTTTGACCGCACCCCAGAAAGGGGCATGAAGGCGGGGGCGCCTCTCCGGGGAGTCCGCTAGAGTGCCGCGGGAAGCTGGCCCAGCGCTTCTTTGGCTTCGGCCAGGCCGGGGTTCAGGCGCAACGCTTCATCATACGATTTGCGGGCGTTGGCATAGTCTTTCAGCATGAAGTGGACGCGGCCAAGGTTGTAATGCAGATTGAAATCGTCCGGGTCCATGATAAGCGCTTTCTTGTAGATCTCCAGCGCTTTTGCCCCCTGCTTCAGGCGGCGGTGGCTCATCCCCAACCAATTGTACAAGCGCGGGTCGGAAGGATTTATCTGGATCGCCCTTTCAAACAGGACAATTGCTTTATCGTAGATCTGCCTGCGGAACCAGGCTTCGCCGGCCAGCACTAAAACGGCTTGGTTCTCGGTATCCATCACCAGCGCTTTTTGCAGCGCATCTTCCGCCTTGGGGATGTCCCCCGCATCCATGTAGTGGAAAAACCACTCCAGCCAATCGGCGGGAACGGCCGGCGTTATTTTCCCCGCGGCTTCCAGCGCCAGTGCGGCTTCAGCATCCTTGCCGAAGTTCTTGAGGATCGTATGCAGCAGGAAGAAAGGGGCCAGCATGACTGGGTCCAGCCGCAACGCGTTCTTGAGTTCCGCCAGCGGCGGGGCGCAGGCCCCGTAATCCGGTTTTTCCCCGGCCTTCCGGTAGAGGGTTTTGGCCAATCCGTAATGCGCGCGCGCTTTTTGGCGCGGGGGATCGTTTGGCCCGTACAGCTCAAGCGCTTTGAGGAAATGGGCCTCCGCCTTTTCCAGCCCCCCTTCCTCGAGAAGATACGCCTGTGCGAGGCGGCAATGAAGATCGGCGTCGGCGGGGCGCGTTTCAATGAGCGCCAGCAGGGATTCCGCGTCTTCAAGGCTTTTGCCGGTCCGCTGGTAACAGAGGGCAAGCGAGTGGTGCGCGTCTTTATCGGTGAAATCGAGTTTGATGATGTTCTTGAGGATAGGGATGGCTTGGGCATAGTTTTCACCGCCGATATACACTCTCGCGAGGTGGCTGTTCAGCTCGCGCCGCCAAGGGGCCATCTCGAGGCATTTCTTCAGCGTGTCGACCGTGCTGTTGCAGAGGTTTTTCAAGGCTTCGGCGCTGTCGTCGCCGGACATTTTCACCATTTCGGCGTTGGCTTCCATTTGTTGCACCGCTTTGTCCGCGGCGTCGACGGCGATCTTGCCAAACGCCTCCTTTAACTGGTCCGCGGTGACGGGGTTCTGCAGTATCGCTTGTATGCCGATTTTTTCCCCTTCTTCTCTCAATTGGGGATTTATCGCATCAGCCAGCAGAATGATGTTCATCGGCGGCAGTTTTTTCTTTTGCGCCAGCAGTTGGGCGAACTGTAGGCCGGTCAGTTTCTTCATCAGGTGGGATGAGATCGCAAAATCGTAAAACACCCCCTTCTGGGCGTCGGCTTCGATCTTATCAAGTGCGGCTTTGGCTGAATCCATCTCATAGCAATCCAGGCGGAAGGAGCGGTCGTATTCCCTGAACGGGAAGCTTTGCAGGAATTCGCGGAGTTGTTTGGTCTCGAACGATTTCTCTGAGATTATCAGCGCTTTCAGTCGGTTTTCCTTCCCAATATTGATGGTATCGGCTTACTTTACCATAGCCGGTCCACCGCATGGATATTGCTGAAAAGAGGCTTGTTGACCGGAAAAAACCGCCTTTCGGCTATACTGGCCGCATATGAATGTACGCGGAGCTATCTTGAAAGTGAACGAGTTGAGGTTGGGACTTTTGCTGACTTTGCTGTCGTTCCTCATCTTTGCCGCCAATTTTCAGGTGCTGTCGCTCATATCGCATAAGATGTTCGACCTCAATTTCCAGGCGCGCGGCGCCGTGGGCGGCAAGCGCGACGTGGTGGTCATCGCCATCGACCAAAAGAGCCAGGATGCGTTCGGCCGCTGGCCTTGGACACGTACGGTGATCGCCGGCGTGGTCGACCGCATCGCGCGCGGGAATCCCAAGGCGGTGGGGCTGGATATCGTTTTTTCGTACCCCGAAGAGAGGCCGGATTTCGTATTGGCGCAACAGCTGCTGACGAAGGCGCCCCCGGCGGGGCCGTTGCGCGCCGCGCTGGAAGAGGCGTTGCACAACGCGGACGCTGATGAGCGCTTGGCCGCCGCCATTAAGCACGCGGGCAACGTGGTGCCGGGCTATTTTTTCTTCACCGATCCCGCCGAGGTAAAAAACCTCCAGATGAACCTTGAAGAAGATTACCGTATCGTGAAGCGTTCGCGGTTTGCCTCCATAAAGTTTCCCGCGTCGGGACGCAGGGATTTTCCAATGGTCACGGCGGTGGGCGTGAAACCGAATATCAAGGTGATCACCGACAGCGCTCCCGCGACCGGCTATTTCAACATGGTGCCGGATGCAGATGGAACCCTGCGCAAAATAACCAATGTCATTCAGTTCAACGGAAAATATTTTCCTTCGCTCAGCTTGCAGGTGCTGGGGGAGTATTTCGGCATTCCGCCAAAGATCGTTTTTTCGGATGGGGGGGTAGAGGGATTTGAAGCGGGAAAAACGTTCATTCCCAGCAACGAGGTGGGGGCAAGTTATATCAATTACTATGGCGGGGAAGAAGAGTTTCCGGCCGTCTCCATCGCCGATCTCATGGGGCCGAATTACGGCTCGCCCGAAGCGCTTGAAAAACTGTTCAAAGGCAAGATCGTCCTCGTCGGGGCCACCGCCATCGGCATCTACGATATGCGCGTCACCCCTTTTGGCATTCAACCGGGGATGATGGTCCACGCGAATTTCATTCAAAGCGTTCTCGACGGGCGCGGGCTGAACCGGGCCAACTGGTTCCTGATATTCGATGCGCTATCCATCGCGGCGCTGGGCGTGGGGCTTACGCTTGCCATGCGCCGCCTCAAAGTATTCGGCGGGCTGGTGCTCGCTCTCGTGCTCATGGCCGGGTATGTGTCTTTCCAGCATTATCTGTTTGTGGAGAAGAACACCCTGCTCGATGTGCTGTATCCGTTGATCACCATCGCCATGGTGTACGGCGGCATCGCATTCTATAAATATTTCCTTGAAGCCAGGGAAAAGCTGTACGTGAAGAAAGCGTTCGGCCACTATCTTTCACCCGCGGTCATCAGCAAGATCATGGAGGACCCCGGCAAGCTCATGCTGGGAGGGGAAACGAGGGTGCTGACCGCTTCATTCTCCGACATCAAGGGTTTTTCCACCATTTCCGAGGGGATGACGCCGGATGCATTGGTGGAGCTGTTGAATGAATACCTCACCGAAATGACCGACATCGTCATGGAAAACCAGGGGACGCTTGATAAATACATCGGCGACGCCATCGTGGCTTTTTATGGCGCGCCGTTGAATTACGACAATCATGCCGAGCTGGCATGCCGCTCGGCCCTGCTATGCCAAAAACGGCTGAAAGAGCTGCGCGAAAAATGGAAAGGGGAGGGAAAGCCGGCGGTGGAGGCGCGGCAGGGCATCAATACCGGCCCGATGCTGGTGGGGAACATGGGTTCGAATCAGCGGTTCGACTACACCGTCATCGGCGATGAGGTGAACCTTGCGGCGCGGCTGGAAGGCATTAACAAACAGTACGGCACCTATGTATGCATTTCGGAAAATACACGCCAAGCCATCGGCCCTGACTTCGCCGTGCGCGAGCTTGATCTTATCCGCGTGGTCGGGCGTTCCTCGCCGGTGCGGATATACGAACTGATCGATTTTTCCGGCAACATCGCGGATGCGGGACGGCAATGGATGCTGGCTTATGAGACGGCGCTGGCGTTATACCAGGCGCGCCGGTGGAAAGAGGCTGTCACCGCGTTTGAAGCGGCGGTCGCGCTCAACAGCGAAGATGGCGCGTCTGTGGCCTACATAAAGCGGTGCCAAGTGTTCATGCAAGCGCCCCCGGCGCCGGATTGGGATGGCGTCTTCAGCCACACCGCGAAATAATTTCACCCTGCGGGTTGCAATGCATGATGCCGGTTGGTTATAATTAGATTAAATCCATATCGGATTGGAGGAGAGGGTGCATGTCAAAGTGGCGACCCGCCGAGGTTTGCCGTGAGGAAATATGTGCGCTTCTGAAAAGTGCACAACAGTTGACCTCCGGGCTTGATGACGAGGAGATCGAAAAACTGGGCGACATCGCGGTCCTGGAAGAATGCGATATCAATTGCCTTCTGACAAGGGAGGACGAGCGCTCGCGGGATCTGTTTATCGTGGCTAAAGGGGCGCTCAGCGTGGAGGTTCACCTTTCCCCCAAAGATACCTGTACCGTAAGCATATTGAAGATCCGCCAAGGCGGGGTGGCGGGGGAACTTGCGTTTCTGGATGGCGGCCGCCGTTCGGCCTCGCTCAGGACTATCATGTCCACCACGATTATCCGCCTTCCTCAAGAAGAGTTGGAAGCGCTTTTCGATGCCAATAAAGGGATGGGATTTACAATAATGCGCAATTTGGCCCAACTGGTGACCCATCGGCTTCGCAGTACCAATTTCGAACTTCGTTCCCGCCTTCCATAAAAAAATATAATGAAGGACTGATTTTTATTTAAACTAGGCCCCGGCGATGAAGTTCATCGATGATCGCTCCACGGGTGGAATTCTTGTGTTTTTTAAGCGCGAGATTAACTTTATTATGGGCAACTTGGTATTTTTCAGCGGCTTTCGCCAATGCATCCCTTCCGGGGCCTCCACCTTCCATCGCAAGCATGACGCCAAATATCTTTTGCCTGGCGCGCCGCTCACCTTCCGCCAATAGAAGCACGGCGGTATCTGGAATAATCCGGTTATTTCGTTTGCTTTTTCGCATTATCACTCTCCTTATCAAATAAATACGGTGTAATGTGAATTAGATAATAAACGGCGCCTTTTAAACTCAGGCAAGTGGCTTATATCGTAACACACAACGCGACGGTGAGATTCTATGCGATATTGTATAAAAGTCAAGGGCAGGTTTGCGGATAAAAGGAGGGGAGGAACCGCCTCGTTGCCATCGGATAGCGGGCGATTCCCCTGTTTATATATAGATCTATGCGTCGTCTTCGGGCAGTTCTTCCTCTTCCAGCTCGTCGAGGCCGATTTCCTCGATCTCCTCGGAATCTCCCGGCAACATTGCCGATTCATCCGCTTCCTCATCCGGCAACGCCGCCTTTATTTTGCGGGCGGGGGAGGACGAGTGTTTTGCCGGCGCTTTGGTTTGGTCGGCGCCGCATTTCGGGCAGATGGGCGGCTCTTTCAAAAGATCATAGAAACGAACGCTGCACTTGTAGCAGATGCGGCGCGTTCCCCATTCCGGTTTAACCATCAGTTCCTCCTGATTATTCCCATTCAATAGTTGCGGGTGGTTTTGACGATATGTCATACACCACCCGGTTGATACCTTTGACTTCATTGATGATGCGGCTGGATATGGACGCCAGCAGTTTTTCAGGCAGGCGCGCCCAGTCGGCTGTCATGCCGTCACGGCTGGTGACGGCGCGCACCGCCAGCACGTTCTCGTAGGTTCGTTCATCCCCCATCACGCCGACCGATTTCACCGGAAGCAGTACGCCGAAGGATTGCCAAATCTCGCGGTACAACCCCGCGTTTTTGATCTCTTCTACGATGATGTGATCGGCTTCGCGCAGCACCTTCAGCCGTTCGGGCGTCACGGCGCCGATGATGCGGATGGATAGCCCCGGTCCGGGGAACGGCTGCCGGTAAATGAACGATTCGTCCACGCCCAGTTCCGCGCCCAGCTGGCGGACTTCGTCCTTGAACAGTTCCCGCAACGGTTCCAACAGTTTCAGTTTCATCACCTTCGGCAATCCGCCGACGTTGTGGTGGCTTTTGATGACCACCGAGGGGCCACGGAAGCTGACCGACTCGATCACGTCCGGGTAGAGCGTCCCCTGCGCCAGGTATTTCACCTTGCCGATCTTGCGGGCTTCTTTGCGGAAGACATCGATGAATTTGTGGCCGACTACCTTTCGTTTCTTTTCCGGGTCGGTTACGTTCTTCAAAGCTGAAAGGAAGAGTTTTGAGGCATCGGCGAACTGCACCTTGATATGCAGGTTGGCGCGGAAGCCCTGCAGCACTTTCCTGGCCTCATCCTTGCGCATCAGGCCGTTATCGATGAACAGGCAGGTGAGCTGGTCGCCGATGGCGCGGTGCACCAGCGCGGCGGCAACGGTGGAATCAACACCGCCGGAAATGCCGAGGATCACCCGGTCCGCGCCCACCTTTGCGCGGATGTCCTCCACCGCGCTATCGAGGAACGAACGCATGTTCCACGTGCCGGAGCAACCGCAGATGCCCTTCACGAAGTTCACCAGCATGCGGGTACCCATCGGGGTGTGCGCCACCTCGGGATGGAATTGCAGCGCGAAGATGGGAAGGGTATCGTGTTTCATCGCCGCCACCGGGCTGTTGACCGTATGGGCGATGCGGTGGAACTTCTTGGGCATCGCTTCGATGCGGTCGCCGTGGCTCATCCAGACTTCCTCATTCATGGAAAGTCCGGCAAAAATGCCGACGGTCTCATCCACCACCAGCGTGGCGGGGCCGTATTCGCGCTTGTCCGATTTTGCCACCCGGCCGCCCATCGCGCGGGTGATCGCCTGCAGGCCGTAGCAGATGCCCAGTACCGGCAGGCCCATCTCCAGCACACCGGCCGGTATTTTGGGCGCCCCTTTTTGGTGCACCGAGAACGGTGATCCGGAAAGGATGATCCCTTTGGGGCCGAATTTTTTAATGTCCGCACGTGCGGCGGTGCAAGGGAGAATTTCGCAGTAGACGCCGTTCTCGCGCACGCGGCGGGCGATAAGCTGGGTGTACTGCGAGCCGAAGTCGAGTACCAGTATCTTTTCCATGTGAACGGCGTCCGGTTTCATCAGTCAACCCGGTAGTTAGGCGCTTCTTTGGTGATGATCACGTCGTGTACGTGGCTTTCGCGCAGGCCGCTGCTGGTGATTTTAAGGAAGCGCGATTTTTCTTTAAGTTCTTTCAGGTCCGCCGCGCCTACATAGCCCATCCCGGCACGCAGGCCGCCGATAAGCTGGTGTACGATGAACGAAAGCGCCCCTTTGTACGGCACACGCCCTTCGACCCCTTCGGGGACGAGCTTGGTTTCGGTGAATTCCATATCCTGGAAATAGCGGTCGGCGCTCCCTTCCTGCATGGCGCCGATACTGCCCATGCCGCGGTATTCCTTGTACGCCCGGCCCTGAAAAAGGATCTTTTCGCCGGGGCTTTCCTCGGTGCCTGCAAAGAGCGACCCTATCATGATGCTGTCGGCCCCCGCGGCAATGGCTTTCACCACGTCGCCGCTGTATTTGATGCCGCCGTCGGATATGACGGGGGTATCGGTTCTTTTGGCTTCGGAAAAGACCTCGGCCACCGCGGTGATTTGCGGCACCCCGACGCCCGATACCACGCGGGTAGTGCAGATGCTACCCGGTCCAATGCCCACTTTCACCGCGTCCGCACCGGCGGCGATGAGATCGCGCGCGGCCTCGGCGGTGGCTATGTTGCCGGCGATGATGGGCAGTTTGGGAAACTGTTTTTTCACCGCGTCAACCGACCGGAGCACCCCTTCGGAGTGGCCGTGCGCGGTGTCGATGACGATGACATCCACTCCCGCCTTTACCAGCGCGGCGGCCCGTTCATCGCGGTCCGCCCCCACGCCGACGGCGGCCCCCACAAGGAGGTGTCCCACTTCGTCTTTTGCCGAATTGGGATAGGCGATGGATTTTTCGATGTCTTTAAT
>JAKAGL010000065.1 GCA_021815535.1 bacterium | reverse complement strand
GAGCTTTTCTTTTCATCGCCACCGAACAACCCCCCAAGCTTGAATGCGGACGCGCTCGAAGCGAGTGTCATAACCATCACAATTACCAGAATTACCGCTCTCATTTTTGCCCCTCTCTCACAAATCCGGATTACGTTAACTTACCCAAAGCCTCAAGTATGGACTGCCGCTCGCTTTCGGATGGACCAAGCGTAAGCGCATAATTGTAATATTCTTTTGCTTTGTCTTCGTTTTTTAACACAAAACCATAGAGTCCTGCAAGGTTAACCGCAGCCATCATATACTGCGGATCCAGTTTAAGGGCCTCCAAGAATTCCATTTCCGCTTCATAATCCCTTTTCTCTTTTGCGAAGAACATTCCTTTGAGAAAATGGGTCTGCGCCTTGAAGAGTCCGTTGGTATCCATTTTCTCGGTGTCCGCAAGCAACTCCATCCCCAGATCGGGTTGATTTTTCGCCAACACCGAATAGAGGGTTGTGATGTTCAGGGAAAGATAGGCGTACCGGGCATCCGCATTATCCGGATTCATCTCAAGTGCGCGATCAAACTGTTTTGCCGCCGCGCCGACGTGCCCGTCGCTGAGTTCTATCTGTCCCCTGAGAAACTCCCCCTCGGAAAGAAAATATTTTTTGAAAGCCGCGTCCTGTTCCGGCGACGCGAACCCGACTTTCGGCGCGCTGCGGAATTCGAGAAGATTTTCCAGATTGCGCGCTTTTATGGTTACGCCCGTTTCATGGATGCGGGGGGCGGAAAATTCTATGTATGGATTGTCATCGGTGATCGGCGCCGTTCCTGCGGTGAACTGGCGGATATGTCCGGCATCCATCATGAAATTTGAAAGGAGCTGGTTGACATCCACGATGCCAATGCCTTTCAGGCTTTCCGCCACCTCCTTCTTAGCCATCCCCTCCTTGATTCTGGAAATATCAATGGGGATATCGTCATTCGCGCCCACCATGATTGCATCCCACTTTGTGTACCACATGGAGGCATGGGGAAAAACGTCGATGAATGTCGCCACCAACGCGCGGAAATCATCTTCTGATAGGTGATGCAACGGAATCCACTGCGATACAATCCCCTTTTCGGTCAGCCTCTTCTTGCACAGCTGGTAATACTCCTTCGTGTACAGGTTCACGATGCCGGCATTGGATGGGGGCGGCGGCTCGGAGCTTATCAGATCGTATTTGCCGCGCGTTGTTAACAGAAAATTCCTCCCGTCTTCTTCCACCATGGCAAGGGCCGGATTCTTCGCCACGTTGAAGTTGGCTTCGGCGAATTGATCCGCCGCGCCAAACACTTCGCGGGAAATATCGACGGCGGTGACCCGCTCAAGTCCATGCGCGGCGACGGCGCCCGCGGTGCTGCCAGTGCCAAAGCAGATCACCAACGCTTTTTTCGGCGATGGATTCAGCAAGAGGGGGATGTGGGCCTGCAACCGCTCTAGCTGCAACGCCTCGCGGAAAGCTCCGGCTATCGGGTCGCCGTTTATCCATATCCGGCTGACCGGTTTGCGGTTCGCGGACAGGTCGGAATCCTGGAAAGAGGTCAACACCGTCGCCGAAGGGCCTTCCCGATAGTATGTTACCTTGCTGCCGGTATCCAGTTTTTGGGCACTCAGAACATAGGCGGGATCACCCGCCGCAACAACGCTAATGGTGACCGCCAACAAGAATCCCACCACGAAAACAGAGCGCGTCCGTTCTTTTCCGCCGGTTGATTTGATCTGAAGATATACGCCAGCGATGATGGCTATCCATGAGACAGCCACCATGCCAAACCGTATCCCCAAAAAGGGAATAAGCAGATACCCGGCGGCGAGGGAACCTAAAACACATCCGACGATATTCATGGCGTAAAACCTGCCTACCGTTCCCCCGGTTTGTTCCGGCGTTGAGGAAATGGCGCCCAGAATAATCGGGAACCCCCCTCCCATCAGGAATGTGCAGGGAAATACAATTATCATGGAGAAAATGACCGCTTCGGCCATCGGCCTTCCCCCCGGTATCACAGAAGCGAGAAAGCCGCCGCCGGCCGCCCCCGTTAAGCCCAGCAATTTCTGGTTGAAAAGAAGCGCCGCCAGCGAAACCAACGCGAAAAGCCCAATTCCCATTTGAAATCCGCCGAACAGGAATGCCCCGTTGCGCAATTCCTTCTTCATCATCCGCGCCGTCAAGGCGCTCCCCGCGCCGATTCCCAGCAGGAAAATCGCCAAAATCAGCGAAAACGCGTACGTGGTGTTGTTCAGGAGGAGAATGAACATCCTTGTCCAAAGGACCTCAAGGGCCATTGCGCAAAATCCGGAAACGCCGAAAAGGAACAATATGGCGTTGTGCGGAAGCGTGAAGCCCCCGGCGCCCTTGGAAGCTGATTTGGGCTCACCAGTGGGAACGGAGACCCAACCGGCCTCTGCCGCCAGCAGGAAGGCGCCGGCACCGCAAATAATGTTCATTACGGCGCCAACCCTGAGGGTTTCCGACAGGCCGATATGTTCGATCAGCCAAAACCCCGAAAGCACGCATCCGGCCACCGCGCCTAACGTGTTGACCGCATACAAGCCCCCCACAGATTTGCTGATAGCCCGCCCTTGGTGCGCCAGGTAACGGCTCAACGCGGGAAGGGTGCCTCCCATCAGGCTGGTCGGTATCAATAGGGCTAAAACCGCCAGCACAAAACGCAGCGCCATGACATACAACGGGTTTCCGCCATCACCCGGATGCAGCAACACATAAAGCTTCACAAGCCCCTGAAAGATTAAGGGAAATGAAAGGACATAGATGGCGATTGATATTTCCAACGCGGCATAAAGCCTTACGGGAGCGATGCCTTTATCAAGCCTTTTTCCGAAGTATATGGCTCCGAAACCAAGGCCCCCCATGAAGGCCACCAAAACCGCGCTTACCGCGTAAATGCTGACGCCCAGCAAAAGAGTCAGTTGCCGTACCCAAACGATTTCATAAATGAGGCCGGCGGCGCCTGAAATAAAGAAGAGACCGAAAAGGAAGGCCCTTTTCACCTGAAGATCTTCTCAGTGTTCTTTAATTTGACCCGCATATTTTTTGTTTGATCAAGCAGCTTCGCGGTATCCAACATGCCGATTTTCCCGGCGCTGGACTCGGTGAACCACACGCGCCCTTTGTGGTCTATCGCAAGTGAGTTCGGAGCCGACTCCCCTTCCTTCAGATCGAAAATCTCGAATGTGGCAGTTTTAGTGTTGAAATGGATCAACCGGTTATCGGTGCTTTGAACCATCCAGATATTATCGAACCGGTCAATCGCCAGTTCCTTGGTTCCTTTGTTTTTCGGCATTTCAAACGTCTCGTGCTTGCTTGTTTTCGGGTCAAAACGTACAAGCTTGTTGTCGACCATTTCAATGTACCAAATCATCCCCGTTGAATCGACCAGAGTCCCTAAAATGGACTGCAAGGACTCCGCAACGCGCCACTCGCGGAACCGCTTTTTTTCGGGGTCAAACATGGCGATCTTGTTGCCGTTGCGCTCGACAAACCATATATTGCCGGAGTGATCCTCCGTTAAGTCGAAACTGCTGCTGTTGGGAGTGGGAATAATGAACTTTTCAAATTTCTCGGTACTGGCCCGGACTTGAATCAGCATGTCGTTATTCCAGCCCAGAGCCCATACATCGCCGTTGCGCGTTGCATGAATGACGATTGGGTTGGCATTCTTGAAAGGGATGAGGAATTCCTTGAACGTTTTGGTCCGTGGGTCAAATTTGCTTAAGACGTTGACATCCTGCTCCGCCAACCATAGTGTTCCATCCTTGTCAGAGGAGATATCCATGGCGTGGCTTTTGTCTGAAGGGATCGCGTACTCCTTCATCCCGCCCAATTCAGGATCGTAACTTACCAAGCTGTTGGCGTTGAATTCGATAAACCAGATTTTAGAGTCGGGACTGGCGGTGATGGCGGTGGGATAACTTTCCTTCTGCGGGATATTATACTCGGTGATCAACTCATCCGCAGACGCGAAGGGAATGCCGGCGGCCGGCAACATCAACGCCAAAAGAATTACGCGGAAGGCGGCTCCCATCACAAAACCGCCGAACCGCCTCACTTTAGAAGGATTCTCAAGCAACATATCGCAAAATCGGCATTTCAACAGCATCTGCCCCACTATACCAAATCCCTGCGTAGCTTAATGCGAATGCTGCGCGGGATGGTGAACGTGGGCGGGAGCCATATTTTTGGGAACCGAAGAACGAATAAGCATGGAGATATTATTTGCTCCCCTGTCGCTCTCGGTGAACCAGACGTTCCCCTTTGAGTCGACGGCGATGCTCATTGGCTGGGAACCCATACTCGGCAAATCAAAGGTTGCAAACCTGATGGCCTTCTGGTCAAAATAGCCAACGGTATTCATCATACTGTCAACGTACCAGATATATCCATCCTTGGCGGGAGCGATGGCTTGCGGCGAAGTATTGTAACCCGGCGGTTCGGTCAGACCGAACAATCCGTTGTCGGTATAAAAAACACCTATCTGCTGTGTGTGCAATGCGCAAAACCACAGCATCCCCTTATCGCCGAATCGCATCTTCCCCGGTTGCGCCTGGATTGCGGGAATGGGGAATTTCTTGAATTTACGCGTTTCCGGCTCATACCGGCCAATGTAGTTTTCACTAACTTCGCTCAAATAGACCAAGCCGGCGTCATCCACCGCGATCCCCATCAACTGGGTCCCCTGCGGAAGCGGTATTTCGGTTATTTTCTTTTTTGCGGTATCAAGGAAACCAAACCGCCCACCGTTCTTTTCGATGAACCATATCCGTCCTTTTGGGTCTTCCGCAAGATCATACGGTTGGGCGTTTTTTGTGGGAAGAAGGAATTCCGTGAATTCTTCGGAAGCCGGATCAAACCGTACAAGGCTGTTGCCCAAATGCATCACAAACCACACGATATCGTTTTTGGCAACGATTACGTTTCCGGGACTGCCGACACTGTAAACATTGTAAGCTTTCTTCGGCGTGGTTCTGTTCTTTGA
The DNA here is from genome assembly GCA_021815535.1 of bacterium. Taxonomy (GTDB): domain Bacteria; phylum Nitrospinota_A; class UBA7883; order JACRGQ01; family JACRGQ01; genus JACRGQ01. The sequence continues at coordinate 4,955 of JAKAGL010000065.1, read as the reverse complement.
ATCGTAATTCCAGTCCGTTTCCGGCAACCCTTCCGTGGAAGGGATGCGGTACTCCTTGAATTCCCCCTTCGAAGGATCAAGAACGAGCAAAGAATTGGCGCTCATCAGTGTGCACCATATCCTGTCCTTGGAATCCACGGCTATGCCATACGGAGTAGCGTAACGGGTAGGCACGGGATATTGAACGATACCCACCTCACCCTTTACTTCTTTAGGGGCAATGACCGTGATTTTTGGCTTTACTTTATCGCCAAGCTCTTTTGCGGGCGCATCAGCCGCGTGCGCGGAGGACGTAAAGGCCAGCAACAAGGCTAGCCCCGCCACGGTCAAGCATGACTTAAAGTTAGGTGTACGCCGGGCATTGCTACCAAGTAAAGGTTGGTTCATACATGTGCCTCATTTGCCAGTTTGCGTCTTTATAACCCTGCGCCTCATTTGAACCGCTTTCGCCGCCGCTACCTTCCTCGGCGGCAACCTTTCCGGCCCGATATTTGCCGACACCGATTTGCATGGCACGCTCAGTGGCGTAGTACTTGGCCACGTCCACCGGCGGAATGTTCATTCTGGGACCCATTCCGGCATTGTGACACGACACACAACCAAGAACCTTTGCCTGATGGCCGCTTCTATAGACCCCTACAAGGATCACGAAAGCAAAAGCCAGCGCGGGAATCGCATAGACAACGCCCCTAACAATACCTTTAAGTCCTCTTGCCTTCTCGATAACATTCTTAAGACCCGGAACTTTATCAAAAGGAATTTTATGCATCGCCGGCAAGAAGATAAAAAATACCAGTAATCCAATGGGGATCAGCGGCATTACAACGAGGTACTTTTTCATCGTGCCGGAGAAGAACCAGAAACCCTGCCAGAAAAGCAGGAATATCCATTCAGGCCCGGGAATATTTTCTCCTTCATCGGGCATTGGGATCTGGTCAGGGGCCAAAAACGGAACTTGAAACTTCATCGAAAGAAAAACCATTACAGCCACCAAGGCGAGAAATATGATGGACAGGATTAGCAGGTAGTTAGGCCACCAGTATAACCCTCTTTTTTTATCAGCGTTTGTATCGGTCATGACAGGATTCTCCCTATTTGCAGGTTCATGCTTTTTTGGCCAATCCAAGCCGCCGCGCTAGAACGATATGAACGAAAAGAACGGCGAAGAACAGAATGGGCAACAAAATAATATGCACAGCGAAATTGCGGCCTATGGTGAAGGAATTGAGAATGACCCCCTTCATCCAATCGCCCACAAGCGGTATCAAGTTGATCCAGTCGGCCCAGATAATCAGTTCCCAATAGCTTCTCCAATCCCACGGTGCGATAACGCCGGAGATCAGGAAAAGAAGGAAGATTATCCCTAAAACAATCCCGGTGAACCAGTTAAGCTCGCGGGGACTTCTGTAAGCTTTTCTTCCCATCGTGTGAAAAACATGCATCATGACAAAAAAGGCGCCGAAAGTCGCACTCCAGCGGTGCAAATTGCGCATCAACGCGGCAAAATCCGAAAGCTTGCACATAGCTTCAATGCTCTGATGGGAAAGGGTCGGTTCGGGAATATAGTACATCACCATATAGAAGCCCGTCAGAAACTGGATGCCAATGCAACCAATGGTCAAACCGCTGAAGAAATGCCACAAAGTGACGCTTTCAGTCAGCTCAAATGCGATTTGATTGTTATAAAATTGAACGATACCCAACCGTTCATCAATCCATCCAACAAGCTTTTTCATTTTGTACCCCCTGCTTTAGTAGCCAATTCCGTACCATTTGCGGTTGGGGATTCCTTTAAGAACCCTGATTCATCGATTGTGTCAGCATTAAAGTCTATTTGCCACTCATTGGCCTTTTCGTCAAGGATGAGATTCAATTGACTTGAAGTTTTGGCATTGTCGCCAAAAATCGAAGGAGTACTGACTTCCAGTTTAACCACTGCGATCCAGTCCCCATTTTTATTCGGCTCTTTAGGAAGAACCGTCTGCACTACTTTGAGCTTTGCCTGCCCCGTTCCGTAGTTTTCAGTCCATTTTCTGAATGAATCTATGTTCATCGCACCATATTTTGTGGATACCATTTTGAATGCTTCTTGATTGGAAAGCCGACCACCATCGGCCAGTAGCTTGAAAAATCTGGAGGCTACTTCTTCAGGCCTCGTATCAGGGAATTTGGTCTGCTTTTTTGTGCATCCGAGGAAGACTACCATCACCGCCAATGAACAAATGAAAGCCTTAAGAACATATTTCATAACTTAAAACGCCCCCGAAATTGAACGATGCACAGCATGTTACAACGCAAAAGCCCAGTTCCGCAACAAAAATATGAGGGGCCGGTTTTACAACCGGCCCCTCTTTAGGATGCCAATTAGGCAGAACTAAATCAGCTACACCGATCAAATAACCGGTTCGTGACCCTCGTTCAGCTTGTTCAGCAGTTTGTTGGTACCAACAATCCACTGCCGCTCATCCGGCGAAAGCATCGTTTCCTGCTTGGATATCTCGTCGTAGTCGCCGACGCCAAGGGATGCCTTGCCGCCCGGAGGATCAACGAAGAAGGTACCGCGCATTTCAAGATGCAAAGGACCGCAGAACTGCTGACAGTAGTATTCGAATTCGCCAGCCTTATCAGCAACGAACTCGCCTACAGCGGACATACCGCGGACGGCGAAGATCATCGTGCGGGGACCGTAGTAACCCGCAACGTTGAATCCCATCGTAACGTCCGGGTTCTTGGTAAGACCCGCCGCCTTGTCGATATTGGTATAGATGATGCGAACTTTCGCACCCTTCGGGACGTGAATGAAGCGGGGCACATAGCCGTAAGAGAAGCCCTTGACCCGTACCACATACACATCGCCTTCCTTCGTCACGCCGGGCTTGCCGTCGTCACGGGGAATCCAGAAGCGGCCGCTATCCGTGGTGTGAACCGGTTCAAGCTGCGGATGCATGTTCGCGGGCAGACCGGGGCGACCCTTTTCGCCGAAGTTGACGTGGTAGTCACCGAGATCATAACCCTTCTCGAACAGATCTTCACCTTTACCGGTATTCCATCTCTGGATGTAGGTGGCGAATATCTGGCGGCCCTCGTGCGGCTCGCCGTCAACCGGCGCCAGCTTGACGGATTTACCGTAAGTCGGGCTGGTTTCGTCGATGTCCTGTTCCTCAAAGTTAACGGCAAAGATGATGCCGGTCGGGGTGAACAAGCCGGTTGAGAACTTGTTCTGGGACATATAGTACGCATCGTCCGGAGCGATCGAGTTGTGACCGCAGCGGTAGTGAATCGGGAATTCGTCAACCAACTGCATGCGCATAACGTCGGTCTTGGTAGTGGAGTCCGACACGAAGCAGGAGTTGTAAACGTATTTCCCGAGGCTGTCAAACTGGTTGTGCAGCGGACCGGCGCCAACCGGTATAACCTTGTGCACGCGCAGTTGATCCAGATCGATGAGAGAGATCGTGGCGGAAAGCTTGTCGCAGACGCTTACCATCCGGTTCGTCGGGCTGACGTTGGTGCCGTGCGGATTTTTTCCGACCGGGATTTCCTTGATCAGCTTGAACGGGTCCTGGCTGAACACCATGACCGCAGAGTGATAGTAGTTGCCTGAGAAAACATACCGTCCGTCTTTGCTGGTATCGGGGTAGTCCGGTGCGCTGGGGGCCGGCGGTATGTCAAGAACCGTCGTCGCGCCGTCGGAAAGCCGCAGTTTCAGCATTTTGCCGGTGAGTTCACCAGTGGCAAACAGGTATTTGCCGTTGGGTGACAGCGCCGCGCTGTGGTGAATACCGAACGGTTTCGGCAAAGCGAAGAGCCGCTCCACCCAGCCGGTCTGCAGGTTCACTTCAGCAATAGTATCCGCGCCCTTGTCGGAAACATACAGGTACTTGCCATCAGGCGTACCGTTGTTGTTACCCGCGTTGGAGCCGGAGAACGGGAAGTTGTGAAGGTCGGTACCGCACTTGATGTGGCGGTAGGTCTTCATTGAAGGAATACCGATAACGCCGATGGAACCGTCAGTACCACCCGCATCGTACAGTATTGCGTAGTCGCGCAACGGATAGTCGCTATCCTGCGGGGCAATGACTTGCCAGTCACGCGCATCTTTATCGGTCAAGACAGTCTTTTTTGCTTCCGCGGGCAGGTTGAAAGCAACCAGCGCGGCGGAAAGAGCCAATAAGGAAAATAGCTTTTTATTCAAGAGTTACCACCCCCTCCGTTATTTTTCGTGCTTGTAATAAACGCCAGCTTTGGCGTCGGATTCAAGCCGTTTAATCAAGTAGCTGTTAGGGTCAAGAATGACGATCCTTCTGGCCACGTAATCATTGCCATCAAGATTCCATCCGTAAACCGCAACGAGCTCGCCAGTTTTCAGTTCGGCAAACTTTTTGAAGACACCCCTGTCAGCGGTCTGCACATATGCATCGGGATGCAACTTCAAGGTGTACGTCTTGCTATCCTTTTCAAATTTGGTAGCAATCGTAAGCTCACGATTTCCCAGTTTGGTTATCGTGCCAATCTGCAAGCAGTCTTTATTGGTAGAACCGTTGCCTAATTCGGCAACCGCGGACTGGGCCAAAAAGACCGTCGCGACCAGAGCAAACACGAAAGCAAAACCCATTGACTTTATTTTCATCTGCTATCACCCCCCCTAATTCAAAAAATGTTAATTTAGGTACCTAAAAACTCACACCTTTTTTCTATGCGATGCCCCCGAAAGGACGCCACACAACATTTACGGAATATACCACAAATACCAGCACCCAAATCAAGAAAATAATTGAGTAACCCATTTCACCCTTATTGCGGGCAATATTAGAGTTTTTCAAAAACCAAATCAACCCTAAATTTAGGGCCGCTTTACCCCAATGGGGTCATATTGGTGCGGCGGAACGGCGGCTGCTTGACAGGTTTTCACCCCGATCATGATTTGGTTCCCATTTGCCCCATCATGGTTGCCA
>JAKAGL010000064.1 GCA_021815535.1 bacterium | reverse complement strand
CCAACCGCGAGGGGGCTTTGGCGCTGGGTAGCACCAAATGGCAGATGCTCTGGAACGTGGTGCTGCCGAATTCAATGCCGGGCATTCTCACCGGCGTCATCCTTGCCATCAGCCGCGCCACCGGCGAGGTGGCCCCACTGATGATCACCGGCGTGGTGAAACTGGTTGCCAAATTGCCGGTGGACGCCGAATGGCCTTTTGTGCATCTGGACCGCAAATTCATGCACCTCGGCTTTCACATCTATGATGTCGGCTTTCAAAGCCCCAACGTGGAAGCGGCAAAACCGATGGTCTATACAACCACCGGCCTGCTGATTATTATCGTCGTGTCGCTGAACCTCGTGGCGATACTTCTGCGGAACCGCCTGCGGAAGATCTACAAGGGGGCGGCGCTGTGAACCGGTGTGGTTTTTTCGCTAATAATTAAGAATCGTGGATAATAGGAAGATATGGATATATCGATAACCGCGCCGATGGATGCCACCACCGGCGAAGTGGCCGTGAACGTGCGCAGGCTGAACTTCTATTACAACCACTCCCATCAGGCCCTGTACGACATCAGCATGGACATCCACCGAAAGAAGGTGACCGCGTTCATCGGACCGTCCGGATGCGGCAAGAGCACCCTGCTGCGCTGCCTCAACCGGATGAACGACGTGATCCTTAACACCCGAATAGAGGGGGACATCCTCATTAACGGATCGGACATCTACAAAGAGGGGGTGCGGCTGGAGGCCCTGCGCAAGCGGGTCGGCATGGTCTTCCAGCGGAGCAACCCGTTCCCGATGGCGATTTTCGATAACATCGCTTTCGGCCCCCGGATGCGCGGCATGAAGGATAAGGCGTTCCTTGCCGAGATCGTGGAGCGCTCGCTCAAGCAGGCCGACCTGTGGAAAGAGGTGAAGGACCGGCTGGGCAAATCGGCGCTCGACCTTTCGGGCGGCCAGCAACAGCGGCTGTGCATCGCCCGCACACTGGCCAACGATCCTGAAATAATCCTGATGGATGAGCCGGCCAGCGCGCTCGACCCGATCTCCACCGCCAAGATCGAAGAGACCATCCAGGTGCTCAAAGAGCAATACACCATCGTGATCGTGACCCACAACCTGCAACAGGCGGCCCGGTGTTCGGATTACACCGCTTTTTTCTATATGGGAAAATTGCTTGAAATGGACATGACGGGAAAGATATTCCAAAAACCCTCCGTGAAAGACACGGAAGATTACATCACCGGAAAATTCGGTTGAGATAAAAGGAAGGTTCATCAATGCCACATTACGACAAACATTTCGACAAGGAACTGCAAACCCTCAAAGAGGATGTGCTAAGGTTGGGCGGCATTGTCGAAGAACAGGTTTCCAACGCCATCGCCTCATTGATGAACCACAACATCGAGCTGGCGAACCAGACCATCGCGCGCGACCACCTGGTGAACAAAACCGAGGTGGAGATAGACGAGATGTGCATCGACCTGCTGGCCCGCCGCCAGCCGATGGGCGCCGACCTCCGATTTGTCACCACCGCCATCAAGATCGTGGACAACCTCGAACGGATGGGAGATATGGCCGTGAATATCTCTGAGCGGGTGCTGGAATTGGCGGCTGAGCCGCAGCTGAAGGCATATCTCGACATCCCCCGCATGGGCGAGTACTGCACTTCCATGCTGAAAAACGCGCTCGACGCTTTTGTCACCAGCAATACCGCGCTGGCCCAACAGGTACGCCTCGAAGACGATCAGGTGGATGCGCTGACGCACCAGATATTCCGCGAGCTTCTTTCCTATATGATGGAAGACCCCCACACCATTGCGCGCGCGACCCGCATCATGTTCATCGCCAAGTACATCGAACGGATCGCCGACCACTCCACCAACATCGCCGAAATGGTGATCTACATGGTTGAAGGGCGCATTGTGCGGCATACCGAGCCGCACATGCCCCCCGCCAAGTAGCCCGCAGAGAATCATGGCGCGCATACTGGTCATAGAAGACGAACAGGACATCAGCGGCCTCATCCGTTACAATCTCGAGAAGGAAGGGCACCATCTGTCGCTTAGCCACAACGGCGAAGAGGGCCTGCTTCAGGCGCGCGCCTTCAAGCCGGAGTTGGTGGTGCTCGACCTCATGCTCCCCGGCATACAGGGACTGGATGTGCTCCGCCGCATGAAAGCCGACGAACGGCTTAGACAAACGCCGGTCATCATCCTCTCCGCCAAAGCATCTGAAACAGACCGTATCATCGGCCTCGAAATAGGGGCCGACGACTACATGATGAAACCGTTCAGCGTGAAAGAGTTGGCCTCCCGCGTGAAAGCTGTGCTGCGACGGGCCGCCGCACCTGAAACCGGCACGAAGCTTTTTACCTGCCAGGGGCTGGTTATCGATTTCGACTCCGTCAGCGTCAAGCTCAACGGCAAGCCGGTACATCTTAGCCCCTATGAGTTCAGGATACTCGGCTTTCTGGCCCTGCACCCCGGCCGCGCCTGGTCGCGCGAAGAGTTGCTTTCAAACGTCTGGAAGGATGACGCCTTCGTGCAGCCCCGCACCGTCGATGTACATATCCGCCGCCTCCGGGCGCTGATCGAAAAAGACCCCAAAAATCCTTTTTACATCCAGACCGTCCGCGGTTTTGGCTATATCTTTGGGACGGAGACGTAACCGGTGATACGCGGATTCGGCTGGAAAATTTTCGGGGCCTTCGCCATTCTGATCGTCGCATTCGCCGTCACCCTTTCCGCCGTCAACGCACGGGACCGCCAGAGCCAGCGTACGGCGGAAGCGCAAAACGTATTCCGTACGCTGGCGGAATCATTTCAGGCCACCCTCAACTCAACGGGTGAGGATCCTCTTCCCCGGCTGCGGCAACTGGCGCTTGCGGCAGGCGTCGATATGGCTTTTATCCGGCCCGGCGGACAAGCAGTTGCCACCTACCGCAGCGAAGGGGAAGCGGTGCAGGATTTCGCCGCGATGCCGGAGGTGGCCACCGCCCTGCGCGGCGAAGAATCGGTGGAGCTCCGCTTCAGCAATTTCCTCAAGAAAGACGCCTACCATATCGCCTATCCGCTCCACTCCCAAGGTAAACCGGCCGGGGTGCTCCATTGCTTGGTCGACCCGGACCGGGTTAACAGCGGCAATACCGAAACCGCCGGCAAAGTGATGCTTATCACCGCCGTGGCATTGGCGCTGGCCGGATTGCTCAGCTTTTACATGGCCCGGTCGCTGCGGCGGCGCGTACGTACGATCTCCGATTATCTGGAAGGGGGGGATGCGGCCCCGCACTATGCGGTCCGCCTGTTAGGGGACGATTTCGACCGCGTCGGGGCCAAAGCAGGCGCCGTGGCCGGTCAGGCAGCCGAAACGCTGGCCATGCTGCGCGAGGAACGCGAGCGGGTGCGCGCTATCATCGAACACATGGAAGATGGTGTGCTGTTGCTGGATGTTGACGGCAAGATACTTCTGCACAACGCGGCCTTCCTCTCCCTCTTTAGCCTGCCGGAGCGGGAACTCGCTGAAAAACCGATTGCCGAAGCGGTGCGCAACCCGGCCCTGCTCGATCTGCTGGCGCTGCACCGCTCCACGCACAAAACCGTGAAGCGGGAGATCGCCCTTGGCGTTCCCCCCGTGCGCCATCTGCTGGCATCCGCCGCGCCGCTCAAGCGCGACGCCGGCAGCGCCCGCACACTACTGATGATTTACGATGTTACCGGGCAAAAAAAACTGGAGGAGATGCGCGTGGATTTTGTGGCCAATGCCTCGCACGAGCTGCGTACACCGCTGGCTGCCATTAGCGGCTATGTGGAAACGATGGCCGATGGCGCGGTGGACGAACCGGAGACCGCGCGTCACATGCTGGGCATAATCCAACGGCAAACCGCGCGGCTGGGACGGTTGATCGATGACCTGCTAGCCCTTTCCAATATCGAGCTGGAAAAAGAGAAGTTCGAATTCTTACCGATGCAGGCCGAACCGCTCATTAAAAACGCCACGCAGATGTTCGCCCAAGCCGCCGCCAATCAGGGAGTGACGCTCGATTGGACCGTGGAGGATGGCATGGCGCCCTTCGAGGCCGACAAGGACCGACTGATGCAGGTGTTCGTCAACCTGCTCGACAACGCCATCAAGTACACCCCCGCCGGAGGCAAAGTGACCGCCCGCTGCCGTCTCCGTACGGTGGACCGGCATAACGCCGCCGCGTTCGATTACCCCTCGCTGGACGGCAATCCGCTGTTGCCCGAAACTGAGGGAGAATGGAGCCGCAGCTTTGTCGAATGGTTCGTTACCGATACCGGCGAGGGGATTCCCGCCCACGCCATCCCTCGGCTGATGGAGCGGTTTTACCGAGTCGACCACGACCGCTCACGCGAGCGGGGCGGCACGGGGCTGGGGCTTTCCATCGTGAAGCACATCATCATCGCGCACCGCGGCGGCATAAAGATCGAAAGCGAACCGGGAAAAGGGACTACTGTCCGGTTCGTTATCCCCCTCACCCGCAAAATTTAAAGCGGCGTCCCCATTCACGTCTCATCCCGGCCAAACGGGATGACAGAATGCCCCCCTGTGGGCGGAGGACACGCCGAAACGTGTGCCCTACCCAAAAATGCGTTTTGCCCCGCCCTCTTATATTGAGCACTTCAGCGCAGCGCGAAGCGAGCTGATGATCTTTTCATCGATGTTGTTCTTCTCCATGTGGTCAATGCGCCATTTGAGCCGCGCGTGAAAGAGTGACTGGTGGCTTCCGTGGTGCTCCTTGGCCAACAAAAACTTTTTGTCATAGCCAGGATAGAATTCTTCCATGCTTCCCGGCGCAGGGATCTTGGCTCCCGGGAGCATCTCCCAATCCACCCACTTTATCTTGTTCGCGGCGATCAGCGGGTACAGGATGATGGAAAGCTCTTTCGGAATGTCGGTCTCTTCCTTACGCATCTCGGCCTCGTCGTTGATGAAAAACCCGCCGGTATTTAGGAGCAACCCCTTGATCCTGTGCTTGATAATGCACTGCAAAAACACATTGCATTCCTTGTTGTGCGGCCAAATGCCGAAGGGATTGGCCCCCGGCGATATTTTTAGCTTGCCGAGTTCTGCCAACGAGATGTTTTCGGCGGCGGTGCTTTTAGTCGATAGGGTGATGTAGAGCGCCGCCTGAAGATACGGATCCTCTATCAAGGTCACCGGACCGAAGGTGTTATCTTTTTGGATGGTGCAGATGTATGACGGCGCGGCGGTATCCAGCCGTTGCGGGTCAGCCCCCGGCAAATGATGACGGTTGCTGATGCAACGGCCGTTTCTGGTGTACACGTCCATGTAATACGGGACGCGTTGTCCATCCTGATTCACGATAACCAGGGCGTTCTCGGCGCTTTGTACCGTTTTTTCCCAAAAGCTCCCCGGTTTGTATTCATCGGTCTTGTTATAAAGCGAGCTTTCCAGCCCGCTGGTCTCGTCCGCCTCCATCTGTACCACGATGGCATCGTCGTTCCCTAGCTCTGTATCCTTCAGCCACCCTTTCTCGATGAACTCCCTGTGATAGGCGTTGCCAAGCGATGACTTGCCGGAACCGGAAAGCCCAATGGTGACGAACGATACTTTTTTGCCGTCCGGCAACACCAGGCTTTTGCTGCTGCCGTGTATCGGCATGCCGATTCCTTTGTTAAGGAACGCGCTCCAAATGAGGGAGAGCGCCCCCTTCTTGCATTCGCCGAAGTAATAGTTCCCCAGCAGGAAAGCGACGTTGTTCTCGGCATCGAAGATCATCTTAATACGGGGTGGTTCGGGGTCGCGCTTCAGCTGTTCCTTGTCGTTCGGATTCACCCGGTTTTTCCATGCCAGCCAATCGGGGTTCACCCAGTCGGGATGCGAGATGACCCTGATATTTTTGAAACCGAGCGGCTTGCTTTCGCGGTATTTGCGACGGGCGTCGTCGCTGGCCGGCACGAAGTTCAGTATGAAATCCAGCGCGTGCTTGGCGTATTTGGCCGGCACCAGAAAATCGCACTCTCCCATCGCGTTCTGGCTGCGGCCAAAGTAGCATTGCACGGCCAGCATTTCCATGGGAAGCATTTCGCGCACCACATTCTTTATCAGACGCGCAATCCCATCCATGTCATCGGCATTGTGCTTGTCCATCACGATACGCGCCCAGGGAGAGCGGCCGGTATCCTGCCCGGTGATGCTTACGAGTATCTTGTTGTTGGTTGGGAATAGGCCTACCCCTTCGACATCGGACATCAGGGCGTCGGTCACCACGGTATTCGGCTGCTGGCAGGCCAGCTCATAGGCGATATTGATACCGCCTTTCCGGGTATGCGGCGAGCTGAAAAGCTGGATGGCGGCCGCCTCGAGAACGCTGCCGACGTTGATAAGCCCCTGATCGTCGATATTGGTGGAAATAGTGCTCATTGTCCTTGTGATCTCCTAAATGGAAACTCTGCCCCGTTATGGGGTTATACGTATCTGTTCAGTTTATTCCATATCCCCGGGTGACGCCAAATCATCCTCCTGAGTCCAGCCGTTTTCAAGCCCGCTGGCCGCCAGCATCCCCAGCGCGGCTTGGGCTTCCCCGGCGGAGAGGCGGCGGCCTATAGGAGGAAACGCCGATGCTTTGTGGGCCGGGAAGTATTGAGTCATGAAGCTCAGGGTAGTTTGTGGTCCAAACCGGTGGCGAAGCCGGTTTAAAATGATGCGGGTTTCTTCCAGATGCCCCGGCATCACCAGGTGCCGGACGATGACCCCCCGCCCGCCGTCAAAGTGCCCCACTTGGCGCAGCATTTCTTCGATCACCGGTTCGATGAGCGCCGGGTAACCCTCGGTGCGGGAATACCGCTTGGCTAGCGCCGGGGAGGCGTACCGGTAGTCACAAAGATAGACGTCAACAAATCCTTCCAGAAGCCGGAGTGTGTCGACCCGCTCGTAGCCCGACGTATTCCAGACCACAGGCAATGAAAACCCCTTGCGGCGGGCGAGGTGTACGGCGTGCGCCGCTTGCGCCGCATAATGGGTGGGGGTGACAAAGTTGACGTTATGCGCCCCCTCCTTTTGCAGCCGCAACATCCCGCCGGCAAGTTGGGCCGCCGTCATGTCTTTCCCCACCTGCATCTGGGATATGGGGAAGTTCTGGCAAAAAACGCACCGCATGTTGCAGTTGGAAAAAAAGACCGTGCCGCTGCCGCGCGTGCCGCTTATCGGCGGTTCTTCCCCGAAGTGGCGGGTGATGCTGGCCACGCGGGGACGGATGCCCGCGCGGCAAACCCCCTGCACCCCGAGAGCGCGGCGGGTGCCGCATTCACGCGGGCAGAGGCGGCACTCCCCCATCAGGCGGTAGAGCGCTTTCAGACGCGCCCGTATGCCATTTTTAGGCGGTGGTTGTATGGCGGTACTTTGCATATTACAATTCGTTGGAATGAACGAGATGATACCGCATTTTTTATCCGCGCAAAAGCGAAGCCACGCATGAGGATAGTTTTCCTTGGCACTCCGGACTTTGCCGTGCCGACACTGGAGAAACTGGACGCGGAGGGGCATACGCTCCTCTTGGCCGTTTCACAACCGGACCGGCCGGCCGGGCGGGGTCACAAAATGCGCCCTACCCCGGTCGCCGCAAAGGCGGCGGCGCTGGGGATACCGGTCTACCAGCCGGAGGATGTAAACAGCGAAGAATCGTTGGAGAAGATCGGCGCGCTGGGGCCGGACATTATTGTGGTTGCCGCCTTCGGACAGTTTTTAAAAAAACGATTCCGTGAATTGGCCCGGCGCGGCTGCCTCAACGTCCACGCCTCGCTCCTGCCGAAACTGCGCGGGGCGGCGCCTATCAACCGCGCGGTAATGGAAGGGCATTCCACCGCGGGGGTGACCATCATGAAGATAGAGGCGAAGATGGACGCGGGCGACATGTACCTGAGAGGGGAAACCCCCATCGGACCGGAAACCACCGCCGGAGAACTTCACGACCGGCTGGCGGCCATCGGCGCGGACCTCATGGCCGAAACACTTCGCCGCCTCGACGCGGAAACCATATACCCCGTGGCGCAGAACCATGCCGAAGCAACGCACGCACCGAAAATTACGCCTGAAGAACGGCGCATCGACTGGACGCTCACCGCAACCGCCGTGGACCAGAAGATCCGCGGCCTCTCTCCCGCGCCAGGCGCTTTTACATTTTACCAAGGGGCGCGGCTGCAAATCCTCCGTTCCCGCATCGCGGCGGAAGGGGCGCGGAAGGCTCCCGGCATGGTTACGGCCCTGAACCCCGCATATTTTGAAGTGTCCGCCGGAAATGGTACAGTGGCGGTTCTTGAAGTGCGCGCCGAAGGAAAAAAGGCGATGAACGCCGCCGAGTGGGCGCGCGGGGCACGTATCCGGGTTGGGGATCTTTTTGAACATGGATTGTAATTACCTATGAACATTTGCGTAATTGGCACGGGATACGTGGGCCTGGTGACCGGCACGATATTCGCCGAACTGGGAAACGACGTGGTCTGCGTCGACAATGTCGCCGGCAAGATCGAGTTGCTCAACCGCAACGTCATGCCGATCTATGAGCCGGGGCTTGAAGAGCTGGTGGAGCGCAACCGTCACGAAGGACGCCTGACGTTCAGCACGGATCTCAGGCCGGCCGTCGAGAAGAGCGAGATCATCTTCATCTGCGTCGGCACGCCGCCGAAGGACGACGGCGAGACCGACCTTTCATACATCGAATCGGCCGCGGCGGAAGTCGCCCGGCACATGAACGGCTACAAGATCATCGTGAACAAGAGCACGGTTCCGGTGGGCACCGGCGATCTGGTGAGCCGGATCATCCAGCGGTCATGCGCGGGAGGGCACAGCTTCGACGTTGTTTCGAACCCCGAGTTTCTGCGTGAGGGGCAGGCGGTGCAGGATGCGCTGAATCCCGACCGCATCGTCATCGGCGCGCCGCGCAAGGAAGTGGCCTTCAAGCTGCTGGAGCTGTACTCGTCGCTGCAGGCGCCGATGCTGATCACCGACGTGGCCAGCGCGGAGATCATCAAATACGCCTCCAACAGCTTTCTGGCGATGAAGATATCGTTCATCAACGCCATCGCCAACCTGTGCGAGACGGCGGGTGCGGACGTGGACGATGTGGCCAACGGCATCGGGCGCGACAACCGCATCGGGCGGGCGTTTTTGAATTCGGGCCTCGGCTACGGCGGCTCGTGCTTTCCCAAAGACGTGAAGAGCCTGATACACACCTCGTCGAAGCTCGGCTATGAATTCGACCTGCTGAAGGATGTGGTGGCGGTGAACGACGGCCGCGTCGACCGTTTCCTGGCGATGGTGTCGCGGCGCTTCCCGGACATGAAGGGAAGAACCTTCGCGGTGCTGGGGCTGGCCTTCAAGCCGAACACCGACGACATGCGCGAGGCCAAATCCGTCGAGATCATCGCCAAGCTGCTGGCCGCCGGGGCCGCCGTGAAGACGTTCGATCCGGTGGCGATGAAGGCGGCCACGCCGTTGCTGCCGCCCGCGGTGCAATACTGCCAGAGCGCGTACGACGCGTGCGCCGGGGCCGACGCGCTGGTGGTGGTGACCGAGTGGCGCGAATTCAAGTTCCTGAACCTGGAACGGATCAAGACATCCATGAAACACCCGGTTATTTTTGACGGGCGCGGGATGTACGATCCGGCCCGCAAGGAGCGGCTGGGATTTGAGTACTACCGTCTCGGAAAGGGCAAATGGCCAAAATCCTGATCACCGGCGCGGCTGGACTCAACCGCAAGGTCTTCCCTGAAACACTTTTTCGCCGGGTTTTACTCGGCCGGTTGGCAACGTGAAAAGAATAAAAATCCTAAGCGTTGTCGGCGCCCGGCCGAATTTTGTGAAGATCGCCCCTTTTTGCCATGAAATTTCAAAATATCCGGATGAATTCCAGCACACCCTCCTTCATACCGGCCAACACACCGATTACAACATGAGCAAGGAATTTTTTGAGCTTCTGGATATTCCTGAACCTGACATCCATCTCGCCGCGCTAGCAGGCTCTCATGCCGTGCAAACGGCTGACATAATCGTAAAATTTGAAAAAGCGTGTATTCAAGTCAAACCGGACTGGGTGGTGGTGGTCGGTGATGTAAATTCCACGTTAGCCTGCGCACTCACCGCAAAAAAGTCGGGAGTGCGTGTCGCCCACATCGAGGCGGGCCTTCGGAGTTTCGACATGACCATGCCGGAAGAGATCAAC
>JAKAGL010000063.1 GCA_021815535.1 bacterium | reverse complement strand
GATCTCGCCATGATGTTGTCATATGCCTGAAACACCTCGCCGGCGTTATGCAGTCCCACCTTCACGCCGCCTGCGTCGCTTTTGTGCGTTACTTCACGGCTGACGATCTTCATGACCACCGGATAACCTAGGGTGTCGGCGATCATCACGGCATCCCGCGCCTTCTGCGCCATGATGCTTTTGAAAAAGTAGATACCATACGCCGAAAGGATGCCGCGCGCCTCCTGTTCCGGCAGTTCCAACGCGCCTCGGGCCAGCGCTTCATCGATGAGGCGTTTTGCCTTGGTTCTATTCGGCAGGACAGGGCGGTCCGCGGCCCGGTTCTCCTGCAGCCAGAGGCGTTTGCGGTTGAGGCTATCCAGCGCCGCCACACCCCGTTCGGGAGTCGGAATAACGCAGATGTTCCGGGCTGAAGCGATCTCCATTGCTTTTTCCACGGACTTTCCGCCGAGAAAAACGCCCAGCACCGGTTTGTTGTGCATGTGTATGAATTCGACCATATATTGCGCCAGTTTCTCGGGGTTCAGGGGATCGGTGGGACTCATCATCACGATAAAGGCGTCCATGTTCGGCTCGTCTTTCAGAACGGCAAAGGCGTCGCGGTACCGGTCGGCGGTGGCGTCGCCTATGATGTCCACCGGGTTTTTGTAGTTGGCGGTGTCAGGGAGAAAGGCCTTGAGCTTTTCCTGTAACGGTTCGCTTACCGTGGCCATCTTGAGGGTACTTTTTTCAATGCTGTCGGTGGCCACCACAGAGGGGCCGCCGGAGTTGGTGATGATGCCTATGCGGTTGCCCGCCATCTGGCGTCCAGAAGAGAAAGCAAGCGCGAAATCGAAAAGCTGCTCCATGATATTCGCGCGCAACACGCCGGATTGTTTGCAGGCGGCATCGAAGGCGGCGTCGGAACCGGCCAGCGCCCCGGTGTGGCTGCTTGCGGCCTTTTGGCCCGCGGCGGTAGTGCCGGATTTGAAGAGGACGATAGCTTTTTTTTCGGAAGCTTTCTTGGCCACGTCAAAAAAGCGGCGGCCGTCTTTCACGCTTTCAAGATAGCCCACGATCACATCGGTTTCGGGGTCGTCCGCCAGGAACTCAATGAGGCTTGCTTCATCCATGTCCATCTTGTTGCCGATGGAAATGAATTTGGAAAATCCAACGCCGTTTTTCAGCGACCAGTCGATAATGGCGATGCATACCGCCCCCGACTGCGAGAGGAAGGCGATCCGCCCCGGAGCGGGAACCTTTTCGGTGAAGGTGGCGTTGAGTTTGTTCACCGCGTCGATGATGCCCACGCAATTGGGGCCGACGACGCTGATGCCGTATTGTTTGCAGGTTTGGGCAAGCTCGGTTTCGAGCGCCTTTCCCTGAAAGCCGACTTCGCTGAAGCCGGCAGTGATGATGAGGGCATGTTTTATCCCCTTTTTTCCGATAGCGGCAATTTCGGGATTCACCGCTTTTGGCGGCACGGTAAAAACAGCCAGCTCCACCCCGTCAGGCAGTTCCGCCACACTGTGATAAACCTTTTTTCCCAGGATTTCATCCGCCTTGGGATTGACCGGGTATATGTTTCCCGTGTAGCCGCCCCGGATGATGTTGTTCAACACCACATAGCCGATTTTCCCCGGCGTGGCGGACGTGCCGATAATGGCGATGGCTTTTGGAGTAAAGAAGTTTTGCGTGCCGCTCATAGGTTTTACTCCTCCGGATTCCCGGCACTCTGCCGTTTCGCCATATCATCAATGATAATAAGATTGTCTATCGGCAAGGCGGGCACTACATTGCCGACTTCCAGGCCCTCGAGATGATTCAGGTATTTGTAAAGGCTGGTAGCGTCCTTGCTGTCGTAAATGCCGGTGAAGTGCCGGTCGCCCGGTGTCATTAGCTCGATGATGATCTTCACTTCCGCCTTTTTCTTGCGGTTCTTAATCTGCTCTTTAGCGGTATCCCACGATTCCTTGGTAAAGCTTCCGGTTACTACAAAGAGCATTGCATTACTCCTCCGGCAAATTCTGTTCTTTGGCTTTTAAGTTGCGCCGCAGCACCTTGCCGGTACGGGTCTTTGGCAGCTCATCCAGAAACTCGATGTCGTCCGGCACGGCGTAGGCTCCCATGTTGTCGCGTATATGATCTTTCATCGATTCCATGATCTCGGCCCCCGCTTCGAATCCCGCGGCCAGCACCGCAAAGACCTTCATCCGTTCACGCCCCTCCTTCACGAACTGGATGGCCGCCACCTCTCCCACGGCGGGGTGTGTTAGTAGCACATCTTCAAGCTCGAACGGGCTGATTCTTTCCGATCCCCGTTTGATGAATTCCTCGCCGCGCCCCAGTACCCAGAAATAGCCGTCATCGTCCATGTACGCATAATCGGTAGTGACAAAGTGTTTGGAGGAAAACGCGTCGTCAATACCGCGGCCATCGCCGTAGATGCCATACATCATGGAAGGCCAATTTCGTTCGAAGGCGAGGATGCCAAGGGTGTTTGGGGGAAGCGCGACATCGTTTTCGTTAATGACGATCGCCCGCAGGCCGGGAACGGTCAGTCCTACCGACCCGCCTTTAAGAGGCGCAAAGGAGTAATTGGATATCATGATCATGCCGGTTTCAGTCATGCAAAACGTGCAAAGGATGTCTATACCGGTCTGTTCTTTCATCTGGGCGGCGAGAGTCGGGCTGAGCCGCTCACCGGTAGCCGCCAGCACTTCAATGCTGGAAAAATCGGTTGCCGTGGCTCCGCCTGCAACGGCCTGCGCAATGATGGAGGGGATAGTATAAACGGCAGTCGGTTTAAGGTCTCCCAGCATGTGTGTTTCGATTTTGCCTGAGTGCAATATAGAGGTGGCTCCGCAAAAAAGCGGGCCGAAGATGCCATAGACCGATGCAGGAAGCCATCCGGGATGGCCGGTGACCCAAATGCGTTTGCCGGGCCGGAGGCCAAATGTCCATTCCGCCGTACGGAATGCCCCCGCCGCGCCGCCATGTGAATGAACAATCCCTTTCGGGGTACCGTACGTGCCGGATGTGTAATGCACGATATACGGTGTGCCCGGCTCGACCATCGTTGGTCCGGTAGGCGTGCTTTTAAGAAGTTCGGGGAATCCGCCTTCAACCGTCACCACTGTTTTTGCAAACTCGGAAGACTCCAGCCCAATCTCCTCCAGCATCCCTTTGGCCGTGATAAGGACGCGCGGCTTGAGGTTGGTCAAGCGGCTACGGACCGGCTCCGCTTTATAAGTATCTATGATCGGTGCCGCGACCGCTCCGATGTAAGCGAGCGCCAATATCGAAAGCACCATCTCGCGCCCATTCGGCAGGAAGATCGCCACCGCTTCCCCCTGTTTGACGCCATGACGCTCCTTGAGCCCTCCGGCGAGCCGGCGTACGGCCTCATCAGTCTCAAGCCGGGAAATGGTGGAAGTGCCGGATGAAGATGAGATGATGAACGCGGAATGCGCAGTGGATATACCGTCCGCCAACCCCTTGAGCGCCAGCGCGGCGATGTTCATTTTGCCGTTGACATCCAACAGTTGCTTCAGTTCCGCGTCCCACGATATGCTGCGGCACAAACTGTTGTACTGTTCTAGATTCGCTTCGCTGGATGAGACCTCTATGAGTTCCAGAACAGATTTTTTCATTGGTTTACTGTCCTTCGCATACGCGGTTAAGGCATCCCGGCGGCTACTTCTCTTGCGCCTATATTATCCTTTTTTAAGCATCTTGGCTAATGGTGAATCTGTAAAGTAACAGGCCATCGCGCTTCCGTATTGCACCTCCGCCGCTTCGTGGCGTATCCTGTGGCGCAATGAAACGGTGCGGCTTTTTGGCTTTTGTGGCTTTCTTTATTTCCGTCTTTCCTGTTTCTGCGTTCGCCGCCGGTTCCCTTTTTGGAGTAGTGCATGATGAACACGGTGAACCAGTGGATAATGCCAGAATCGCGCTACGCATCGGCGGCAAGGAGTATGCCGGCGTTGGACGGGTGGGAGCATCCTATGTTACTTCCGAGAATGGTTCATTCATCATAAAGTTGCCGCCCGATGCCCCTGTCGGCGGCCCCATCGCAATAGTGGCCTCCAAAAGCGGTTTCCGGCCACAGTTAATAACGCTGGACACCACGCAATCTTCGGGCGACATGCCGTTGTTTGTGGGTACATTCGCGCTCAAGCATACGGCGGGCCCCGCTTTTTACGTCGCCTCCGGGATATTGCTGTTTGTCTATGCGCTGATCATTTTTGAGTGGGTACACCGCACATTGGCCGCATTGCTGGGGGCGGTGATGATGCTGCTGGTAAGCTATACGGTGGGAACCTTTAATCCCGATTATTCTATCCTTTCATTTGAAGACGCCATCCATGCCGTCGATTTTAACGTTATTTTCCTGCTGCTTGGGATGATGATCATTGTTGGCATCATGCGGGAGACGGGCGTTTTCGAATGGCTGGCCTACCAGAGCTTTCGGGCTTCCAAAGGGAGCGCATTCCGTCTTGCGGCAATTTTAATTGCGGTCACGGCGTTGGCTTCCGCCTTTCTCGACAATGTCACCACCATGTTGTTGATGACGCCGGTCACTATCGATATCGCTTTGGTGCTTGGCATCAGTCCGGTGGCGCTACTGATGCCGGAAATCATGGCCAGCAACATTGGCGGCACCGCCACCCTCATTGGGGATCCCCCCAACATCATGATCGGCTCCTATGCCGGGCTGACCTTCAACGATTTCCTTGTTGATCTTACTCCGCCCATCGTGGTGATGACAGCTCTTCTTGTTTTCATGATGCAACGCGCCTACCGACACGAATATTTAACCGCAAAGGTGGCCGACTTCACCGCACTGGAGTGCAGGTTGAAAAAGGAATGCGCCATCCGCGATTTCCGCCTTTTGCTGATTTCCCTGTCGATTTTGGCGGTGGTTATTTTTCTCTTCTTTGTCCACGGGGCGCTTCACATGGCGCCTTCCATCGCCGCATTGGGAGGGGCGGCGTTTCTGCTTCTGGCCGCGAAGGAAAACGTAGTGAAGTATTTGGAAAAAGACGTGGAGTGGAGTACCCTCGTTTTTTTCATCATGCTCTTCATTATTATAGGCGGTTGTGAGCGGGCCGGGTTGATCCAGCTTATTGCCGACCGGGTGCTGGCGGTCGCCGATGGGAGCGCGTTGACCGCCTTAATGCTGGTGTTGGTGGTTTCTGCCGTGACGAGCGCGGTGATAGATAATATTCCCTATACGGCAACCATGTTGCCGGTGGTTGGTTATTTGACAGAAAAACTGCCGAACCTGCACGGTTCGCCGACTTTATGGTGGGCCCTTGCTTTGGGGGCCTGTCTTGGAGGGAATGCCACCATTGTGGGCGCTTCCGCAAACGTGGTTACTACCGGCCTTTCAGAAAAGGCGGGTTACCCCGTAAGTTTTATTTATTTCCTCAGAATCGGCCTTCCGGTAGTGGCTATGACAATTGCGGTGAGCGCCGTATGGTTGCTGATATTAAGGGGGTAGCGGCGGTAAAACCGCTTATCGGACGGCATTAAAATAAACTTTCATTTTATGAAAAAATCGTTGTTTAAAGATGGCGGTTTTCTTGGTAGTATTACGGCCTTGAAACGGTTCGGGGGGGGACTGTAAGAGACTCCCCCTTGGTCCAAACAGTTTAGGGGAGAGCCATACCGTGTTTGCCGCGGCTCGTGTGCGCCGCAGGTAAATGCTAAGGTGTAAGTAAGCAAATGATAGAGTTGAATGCATCGTTTCTGATCCAACTGGTCAATTTTTTCGTCATGATTTTGTTCCTTAATTATTTCCTTTTCAAACCAATCATGGAAATAGTTGATCGCCGGAACAAGACCCTTAAGGGATTGTCAACCGATGCAGTCAAGGCTGCCGCTGATGCCGCGAAGGCCTTGAAGGAGTATGAAGAGCGCGGGCTGGAAGCCAAGCGGGCCACCTCTGCCATCCTTATTGCTGCCCGGCAGTCGGCCGCCGCGGAACAGGAAAATATATTGAAAGACGCCCGTCAGCGCTATGCCGAGACGGTTGAGGCTGCTCTTGCAAAAATCAAAGCCGATATCAAGGGGGCCGAAGTCGGCCTCAAAGGGGAAACCGAAAAGCTTTCCCGCGAAATGGCCATCCGGCTTCTTGGTCGTGAGGTGCGTGGATGAAAAAAGTAGCCGCTTTCTTCCTGTGCGCTGTGTTGACCGCTGCCCCGGCGTTTGCCAGCGGGCTTGAGCATGCCGATCACTTTGAATTAAAGCGTGACGGTTCATGGATCGTCAACTTCGCCATATTGTT
Source organism: bacterium (assembly GCA_021815535.1). Classification (GTDB taxonomy): domain Bacteria; phylum Nitrospinota_A; class UBA7883; order JACRGQ01; family JACRGQ01; genus JACRGQ01. The sequence continues at coordinate 3,943 of JAKAGL010000063.1, read as the reverse complement.
GGCTGGTTTGTTGTGGATCATATTCCGTTTCATTATTCCGGCTTTGAAGCAACGTTCCGAGCTTCTTCAGCAGCAGATGGATGATGCCGAGCGCGCCCGCAAAGAATCTCTTTCTCGCTTTGCCGAGATGGAGGGCAAGCTCAAGGCGTTTGAATCCGAAGCCACCCGTATTCGTCAAGACGCAGTAGACGAAGGAGAGAGGTTGAGAAAACAGATTATTGCGGAAGCGGAAGCCGCTTCCCGCCGCCTGTTGGACAAGGCTCAGGCTGAAATGGAGAGCGAAACCATTAAGGCGCGCAACAACCTCAAGAGGGAAGCGGTGGAAATGGCGGTGGCCATGGCCGCCGAAATGTTAAAGAAGAACGTGAATGAAACCGATCATCGCGGCGCGGTAAAGCTGTATGCGCAGAACGTGGGGGGCCGCCAGTGAGGGACAAGAAGATCGCGGTTCCGTATGCCGACGCCATTATTAGCGCGGTGAAGGATGCCAAAGAGATGGAAACCGTTGGGGTCGGCCTCCGGCAGTTTGCCGAAGTGTACGCTGAAAACGGCGACCTGAGAAAAATGCTAAACCATCCCGCTTTGCCCAATGAGAACAAACAGCGCATTCTCAAGGGAATTGTGGATAAATTGGGACTTTCCGCTTCCGCCCGGCGCTCGCTTGAGGTTATACAACGCCGCGGCCGTATCGGGTTCATTACTGATATTGCCGATGCATACGATACCATGCTCGATGAAAAGCTGGGGCGGCAAAGTGTGCGGGTACGCAGCGCGTTCCTTCTTAATACGGATGAGGTGGGAGTCTTGGAAACAATATTTTCCAAGCTGACTGGTAAAAAAGCGAAAGTCGAAGCAGTCGTTGACAAAACCCTTATCGGGGGATTGGTCGCGCGCCTCGGCAGCAAGGTATATGACGGGAGCATGAGCAACCAACTGAAGGCACTGAAAGTTAAATTGGAACAGGAGGCTTAGAAAGTGGCTATCCGGGCAGAAGAGATAAGCGCATTAATTAAAAAAGAGATCCAGGGGTTCGAGAAAGGCGTCGAACTCAAGGAAGTGGGGACGATTGTCTCCGTCGGTGATGGTATCGCCCGCATTTATGGCCTTGAGAATGCCATGTCCGGGGAACTGCTGGAATTTCCGGGCGGTATTATGGGTATGGCGCTCAACCTTGAAAAAGACAATGTCGGCGCCGTTCTTTTCGGCGAAGATACCCTCATCAAAGAAGGCGATGAGGTAAAACGGACCGGCCGTATAGCGCAGGTGCCGGTTGGCGAGGCGCTGGTTGGGCGCGTGGTGGACGGTCTGGGCAAGCCTATCGATGGCAAGGGGCCTATCAAGACAACCCACTTCGGTCTCATCGAGCGTATCGCCCCTGGCGTTATTCAGCGCAAATCGGTTCACGAGCCGCTGCAAACCGGCCTCAAAGCCGTTGACTCCATGATTCCGATCGGCCGCGGCCAGCGCGAATTGATCATCGGCGACCGCCAGACCGGCAAGACGGCTGTGGCCATTGACACCATCATTAACCAAAAAGGGCTGGGGGTGAAGTGCATTTACGTGGCCATCGGCCAAAAGCGCTCCACGGTGGCCCAGGTCTACAAAAAGCTGGAAGAGGCCGGGGCGATGGAATTCACCACCATAGTCGCCGCCACCGCCAGCGAGCCGGCGCCAATGCTTTACCTTGCGCCGTATGCGGGCTGCGCCATAGGCGAATATTTCCGCGATAGCGGCGGCCACGCACTGGTGGTTTATGACGACCTTACGAAACATGCCGCTGCCTACCGCCAGCTTTCGTTGTTGCTCCGCCGCCCGCCGGGCCGTGAAGCATATCCGGGCGACGTGTTTTATCTCCACAGCCGTTTGCTGGAGCGCGCCGCGAAGGTGAGTGACGACTTGGGCGCAGGGTCCCTGACCGCGTTGCCGATCATTGAAACGCAGGCGGGCGACGTTTCCGCTTACATCCCGACGAACGTGATCTCGATCACTGACGGACAGATATTCCTTGAAAGCGATCTCTTCTACGCCGGCGTCCGCCCCGCGATCAACGTCGGTATTTCGGTCTCCCGCGTCGGCGGAGCCGCCCAGATCAAGGCGATGAAGCAGGTTGCCGGTACGCTCCGTCTTAATCTGGCGCAGTACCGCGAACTGGCCGCATTCGCCATGTTCGGTTCCGACCTTGACGCGGCCACCATGCAACAGCTCAACCGTGGCGCCCGGCTCGTTGAGTTGCTCAAGCAGGGACAGTACCGGCCATTGCCGGTTGAAAAGCAGGTCGCGAGCATATATCTGGCGACCAGCGGTTTCATGGATGACATCGCCGTGGAGCGCATTGCCGAGTTCGAGACCGGTTACCTCCAATATCTCGAAAACAAGCACCCGCAGGTTTTGGCCTCCATTCGCGATAAGAAAGCTCTCGACGATGACAACCGGAAGGGTCTTAACCAGGCCTGTGAAGAATTCAAGGCTCGGTTCTAAATATGGCGGGCTTAAGGGATATTAAACGCCGGATTGTCTCTGTCAAGAGCACCCGGCAGATCACCAAAGCGATGAAGATGGTCGCTGCGGCGAAGCTGCGCAAAGCGCAGGAAGCCGTCGTGGCCTCCCGCCCATATGCATCAAAAATGGCGGAAGTTATGGGCGCGTTGGGGTCGGTTTCACAGGAAGTAACCCATCCGTTATTAGCGAAGCGGGAAGAAAAAAACATACTGATAATCGTATTCTCTTCCGACAAAGGGCTGTGCGGCGCGTTCAACGCCAACGTTTTTAAGGCGGTGCATACCCTCATTCGTGAGAATGAGGGGAAGGGCATTTATGTTACCGTCATCGGGAAGAAAGGGCGCGATTTCTGGAAGCGCCGTAACGTAACGATGGAAAAAGCGTATGTGAATTATACGCGCGACATAAATTACCAGTTCGCCCAGAAAATATCCAAGGATCTTATCGAAACCTTTACCCAAGAAAAAGTTGATAAGATATACATGGTCTACAACAAGTTCCGCAGCGCGGCAGTCCAGGATCCGACGGCGGTTCAGCTGTTGCCGGTCGAACCGGCCGGCGGCAAGACGGATGAGGCTGCGGGCAGCGACATGTTGTTTGAACCGTCGGGGGAGGCGGTGCTTTCGGCCATTCTGGAAAAATACGTCGAAGTACAGATTTTCCAGGCGCTGATCGAATCATGGGCCAGCGAAAACGGCTCGAAACTGGTGGCTATGGATAACGCCACCCGCAACGCGGGTGAAATGATTACCGCGCTCACATTGCAATATAACCGCGCTCGCCAGGCGGCGATAACGAAGGAATTAATAGAAATCGTCTCGGGAGCGGATGCTCTCAAAAGCTGATTCTTGACGGAGGAATACATGAGCAAGGGCAAAGTTACCCAAATAGTCGGACCGGTTCTCGATCTGGAGTTTCCCGCGGGACAACTTCCGGCGATCCTGAACGCGCTGGATGTCGACCTCGGCGGCGGCAATGGCCGCGTGGTGGCCGAAGTCGCCAGCCATCTGGGCGAGAACTCAGTGCGTGCCATCGCAATGCAAACGACCGATGGCATGGTGCGGGGGATGACAGCAACTGACACCGGACGGCCGATATCGGCTCCGGTAGGCCGCGGCGTTTTGGGCCGAATTCTTAACGTCGTCGGCGAGCCGGTTGACGGCCTTGGGCCGGTGAAGTACGACCGTCTTGACCCGATTCACCGTTCCGCCCCGAGTTTTGAAGACCAGGACACCAGCGCCGAAATACTGGAAACCGGTATTAAGGTCATCGACCTTCTCGAACCGTACCTGAAAGGCGGCAAAACCGGTCTTTTCGGCGGCGCGGGCGTAGGCAAGACCGTGCTCATTCAGGAACTCATACATAATATCGCCAAAGAACATGGCGGGTTCTCGGTGTTTGCCGGCGTTGGTGAACGTACCCCCGAAGGCAACGACCTCTATCA
>JAKAGL010000062.1 GCA_021815535.1 bacterium | reverse complement strand
TTTCACAACCGGTGAAAGAAACAAAGCCTTATGCGGAGAGCCGTGCCTTGCAGAATTATCCGGTCAGCGGGTGGAAGTATCTTTCCACCAATTCGGGGTTGCCGAGATCACGTCGCCCGATTGATGTATCTGGTTGGCAAGATCGAGCGAAGCCTGGCCCGGCGCGCTTTTGATCAGGTACCAGTTTTGGCCGATGGAAAGTTTTTTATCAACCGCCAGTCCTTTTGCCGCGGCCCAGTCGCTCACCTGTTGCGCCGTCCAATCCGGCTTGAAATTCACCAACACGCCCCCCGGCAACGCCATCAGGCGGCCAGTGGCGGAACCGCCATCGTGGAACACCGGAGAGACCGCCGCGCCCGGAATCACGCCCGCCACCGATTTATACGAGCCGGGTTGTATGCGGTATATTGCCGCGCCGCCGCGGGTTTGGGCGGTTTGCGCGTCGGGAAGGACGGATTTGACGGCGGACGGCGCCGCGCCGAAAGCGGCCAACAGCGTATCGTCCAGCAACAACGTATGCCGTTGGCCGCCATCGTAGTAATAATCCGCCGCCGGGCCGGCCGCCATCGCGGCGGAACCCGGCAAGGCGCAGGAGGCCGCGGCCGCAAGGATCACTGCCAGGTATATCGACTTTTTCATGACATACATTCCTTTGTTGATCATGTTCATTTTAAACCTCAATGCCCGTACACCGTTATGCTCCAGGATGTGAGGCTTCCGGTATTTCCGGCCCGGCCGTCAGATACTGAAAGTATCCAGTCGCCATCGGCAGTTTCGTTGATGAGCCGTGCAACGTTGAAGCGGAATCCGGCGGTAAGATCACTGCTGGCGCCGCACAAACCGGTGGTTCCAGAACAAACATGGGGGATGACCAGAGTGCTTGACGTCAGCATGGGGCTGGTAAGCGTGATCTTCAGGTCGCCGAACTCGGCGTGGTTTGCGGCCACCGTGACATCGACAAATTCGATCTTGCTGATGCCGCTGCCGGCCAGCGTGATGGTGCTGGTGGCGGGAGCGCCATACGCCGGGTTCGCCGCGGTTCCCGCTCCATCGGGGATGGGGACGGCGGTGGCTTTGCTTCCCGATTTGGTTACGAGGGAGGTTGCGCCGCCCACGCTTGTCCATGTAAGCGCGGCATTTACGGCGGCGAGCGTATCCACCGCTCCGTATCCATAATTTTGGTTGATATGAAGGCCCGCTCCGTTCTGGCCCCAGCTTTGTTCCGTGGGGTCGTTCTTGCGGGCGGTTGTGGCCAGAATAAGCCGGACATCGCGGTAGGTGAGGTTTGGATTGGCCTCCAGCATCAATGCCACCACGCCGCTCACCTGCGGCGTCGCCCCCGACGTGCCATTCATACACTTGGTGTAATTGGAATCCGGCAAGTCGGTATAGCCATTCGTATTAACGCCATTATTGTTTTCCCCCGCCGCACCCGTGATGTCGGTGGTGGTAAGTGCATGTGAGTTGCAAAACTCGCCGCCGTAAGCGCTCACCAGCAGGTTGGAACCCTGTTCGGAATAGGAAGAATAAGCTCCTGTATCGTTCAGCGCCGCCACCGCGATGACGTTGTGTGAATTCGCCTGTCCGTCATAGTCCGACCGGTCATTGGGCCATCCGTTCCCGGCCGCCCAGGTATAAATGGATCCTTTGCCGCCGCGTCCGTTGGTAATGCCATCGGTGACGGCGCTTTCCCATGTGGCCGAAGGGGGCTGCAATGTTCCGGTATTATCCGGCGCTCCCCAGCTGTTGCTGTATACGGAGTTGGTGCTTTGACCGCGGGTCATGGCGTCGGCCTCGTCGGCGGCAGTGTAGGTTTGCAGAAAATTATAGCCAACCAGCTCCGCATCCATTGCCACGCCCACGATCCCTTTGCCGTTATTTCCCACCCCCGCGGCAAGTCCGGCGCAGGCGGTTCCGTGGGCGTTATTACCGGTGATGAGATTGGTGGCGGGCGCCGTGTTGGTAAGATAATCCCAGCTGTCGCTTTTGATCACGTTTGCCGCCAGGTCTTCATGGAGAATGTCCAAACCGTCGTCAACAATGGCAATGCGCTGGCCGCCACCTTTGTGGGTTGTCCAGACTTTTTCCACGTTCAGGTCTTCCCCGGCGGTTCCCGGCACACCGGTGGCTCCGGTCTGGCCGGTGTTTTTCAGGTGCCACTGATCCGCATAAAGCGTATCGTTTGGGGCATACGCGGCATTGCCGGCAATGCTGGAGACCGGGGTGGCGCTTACTTCGGCCGATACCGCGCTTTCGGACGAAAAATCCGATGCGGTGACAACGAAGTGATACGTGGTGCCGTTGGCGAGGCCGGTAATGGGTTGTCCGGAAGCGGCACTTGCCACCTTGACCCCATTCGCCTTGGTCACCCCCGCGGCATTTCTGTAATACACGGTATACGATGTTGCGCCGGACACGGCCCGCCAGTGAACCATTACCCGCGTATTGCCGGCCGATGCACCAACATTGGCGGGGGCGGTTATGCTGGTTCCACCACCGCCGCCGCCACCTGTGGGGCCAGAGCTGGATGTGTTGCCGCAAGCGGCCAGAGACAGCGCGAGAAATATCAGCGCCAGTGAAGAATGAAATGGTTTCTTCATGCTCCTCATTCCTTCCTTCGGGAATGAATCAGTACCTGTTATTAACAACTTGGGAGAACAGATGGGATTTTCTCTTATTCATGTCCAAGGGGCAAGCTGCAAAATGCCTCCGCAATGGTCTCCTAAAAAAAAGCCTTGGCTATCTTTCAGATATCTCCTGCGCCATCGGCAATGATCTCCGGCGTTTCCGCGGCCAACCGCGCCAGAAGCATCTCCAGCCGTCCGCGCGATGCCTCATCCATTGCGTCCGGCCCGAAGTGAAAGGCGCAGATGCAACGCGGTTCGTCTTCACCTATCTCGTCCACGGTCCCCTCGATGCGCAGCAAGGTCGCATCCACCGGGCCAATTTCAAACGTTCCGAATTCTTTGGTTGCCTCGAACATGATCTGAAGGTGGTAATGGCCGTAGAGAGTAAATATCTGCATATAGGAAAAACGGCCGGCAAGTCCTCCTATGCTGATGTCAATGGCGTCCCCCCGGATTTCCTCTCCATCCAGCGTTACCGTGAGCGTATGCGGGGGAAGCCCCGAATAGCGTTTTGCCCGGCGGCGCACGGCATCGGTCCACGAAGTGCGCACTGCCATTTCCAAATCGTCGGGTTTGAACGGTTTGAGAAGATAGCGTACCGCGCCGTGCTGGATGGCGTCGACGCGGGTGCGGTCATCTTCGTGGGAGGAGACGACGATCACCGGCAACTGGCTGAATTTATCATTCCGCTTGACGAAATCAAGCAATACGAGGCCCGAGGTGTGCGCCAGCTCTACCGCGGTGACGAGCATGTCTATCTTGAGGGCTTCCAGCAAGGCGATGGCCCTGCGGCCGTCTTCGGCTTCGTATACGGCGGTGGCGCCGAACCGGGTTTCGAGCACCCTGCGTATCATCGACCGCGTCCAAGCCGAGTTATCCGCCACCAATATTCTAAGTTCTCTCATCCCGGCCCTCCTTATCCGCCGCCCCTCTAGGCGTCGGTGATTGATTCCGGCTCGAATGATGCGAGCCAGCGGACAAGCTCGTTGAGCTTCTCCTCAACCTTCCGGTCGATGGTGTTGGCGCCGAATGTGAACCCCAACTGGCACATTTTATTGGTGATCGCCATGTTCGAGGTGTCGGCTTCCATGCGGACGATGGTGCCGAACAGCGGATTGATCGCCCAGGGCTGTTTGCCCGGCCCGCTATCGAATTCAAGCGAAAGCGGGTATTCGCCAAAGAGCTTGACGTTTTCCGTATACTCCATTTTCACCAGCGCGCCGAGACGACTGATATTGACCACCTGCGCCGAATACGCCTTACCCCCCACTTTCACCATCATCTGGTGCGGCGGCAGCGAAGAGAACCGGTCTGCCTGGCGTTTCACGGCGCCGTTCCACGATTTGCGCACACGGTCTTCCAGTTCGGCGGCGGTGAACGGTTTCACCAAATAATGGGTAACACCGTTTTGGATGGCGGTCATTATGAAATCGCGCCCACCGTGGGATGTCATCATGATAAAGGGAATATCTTTCCAGCGGGGGACGCTGCGCACCTGAAACAGAAGCTCATCACCGCTGACATTGGGCATCTCCCAATCGCAAAGAATGACGTCGATGGATTGCTCCTCCAGCATCTTCCGGGCCTCGGCCCCATCGCCAGCCTCAAATATGTATTTGGCGCCTAACTTGGTTTCAAGAACCTTGCGCACCAGTTTGCGGAGAGTGCCGGAATCGTCTACTACGAGGAACCTTACATTCTGCAAAACGAACTCCTTTGACAAAGATGAATGCCACGCCTCCGACCGGAAGCGCTCATTCTGCTACATTGCCTTACATTCTATCGCGCAATACCACCTCTAAATCAAGCTTTGTTACTGGCAACCTGTTTTTGGGGGAACACTTTTTTTGCCGTCCTTCGGCAACCGGGTAAACCGGCGAGTCGTTTTTTTAGAAAGATCTTCTCCGCCAACAAGGCCGGATCGCCCTTTGGGGAGAAAATTCAAAATAACGTATTACCCTATATTATCAGCATGTTCCGGAATAAATATATCTATCTTCGCCTATTTATGCTATTTTTGTACAATTGCATAAGGCCCTGACAGGAAAACCAATAATACAAGAAAGGTTCTCCTCTTAAACGGCAACACTTTTTATAGCATACCAAAAACGGAATGATCGAAGCGGGCGGTGACGATGATCGCCATTCCCTGATTGATCTCCTTATAAAAAGCCGTTGCTATAGGGGTTTCAAACCCCAAACCCTACATGGATGGAAAAGGAACGGATTGGATGAATAAGCTGCTTCTTACCGGGGTTTTCAAACCCTTTGGCGTAAGTGATGAATATGGCGAAGCCCTCTGCACGATGGAACTGCTCAATAACCAGGTAACGCGCGAGCAGGGCATACACTCCCCCCGCTCCAACAACCCCAGTTTCGGCCTGTACTTAATAGCCGAAAACGTTCAAGTGCCAACCACCGTGCTTGATTTTCCCTCATGGAAGGATTTCACCCGCGAGGTGGATACCGGCACCTACACCCACGTCGGCATTTCATTCATCGTTCCGAACGTAATGAAGGCGAAGCGGATGGCCGATTATGTCCGCCAAAAATCGCCGGGCACAAAAATATTGCTCGGCGGCCACGGAACATCCATCCCGAACCTTGAAGAGATATTGACGTTCGATGACGCCTGCCGAGGCGAAGGAGTGGCGTGGATGCGGCGTTATTTCGGCGAAACGCTTGACCGCAAGATCGTCCATCCTGTCTGCCCGTCAGCCGTGCGGAAGTTTGTATACGGCGGGCCTATTGTCCGGGATGCCGGCATTATCGTCACCGGTGTCGGTTGCCAGAATTCCTGCCGCTTCTGCGCCACCGCGCACAAGTTCGAGAAACGCTACACCGCCTTCCTGTTCACCGGCCGCGAGGTGTTCGAGGCGTGCGAAAAAACCGAGAAGGCGATGAAAGTCACCGACTTCGCGCTGATGGACGAGAATTTCTGCAAGAGCCCGCGCCGCGCGCGTCAGCTTCTGGAGGAGATGACAAAGGCGGGCAAGGCCTACACCTTCGCCACCTTCTCGTCCGCCGAGACCATCGGCAAGCTGGGGATCGATTTCCTCGTCCGGCTGGGGGTGAAATTCCTCTGGATCGGCGTGGAATCGAAGGCCAACGTGTTCGACAAGACCAAGGGCGTCGACCTGCACAAGCTGATCGCCGACCTGCAGAACCACGGCATCACCGTGCTGGCCTCGGCCATCCTGTTCATGGAGCACCACGACAAGGAATCGATTCACGAAGATATCGACTGGGCAATTTCGCTGGAATCGGACCTCCTGCAATTCATGGAGTTTGGCCCGATACCCGGTACGCGGCTCTATAAAGATTACGATGCCGCAGGCAAACTGCTCAAGGACGTGCCGTGGCCCAAACAGCACGGGCAGGACGAGATATGGTTCCACCATCCGCACTTCACGCCGAAGGAGACCGCCGTCTATACCCGGAACGCCTTCATAAAAAAATTCCAGACGCACGGCCCCGGCGTGATAAGCATGGCCCAAACCTACCTCAAGGGGTATCTCACCGTGCAACGCGAAATGGCCGAACGCCAGGCGCAAGGCCTGGTCTGGGATCCGCAAGTGCTGCGCTACGTGCCGGGGGGCAAACCCGGCGCCGTGGACGAGTTCATGGTAAAACGGATTGAGTCCATGAAGGAATCGGCGCTGGAATTCCGGCCGATACTGACCGCCGCGGTGGATCATGCGCCAAACCTGGCCGCGCGCGAAAAAGCCATAAAAGTACGCGCCGCCTTCAACGAAACATTCGGCGCGCCGACGGTGCTGGACCGTATCATGTCCGGCGCCGTGCGGGTGCTCGCGGTGATCGAAAAGATCCGTGCGATGACCAACGGGGGCGTTGTAATGCGCCAGCCCAAAACCAACCGGATAACCTATGCCGACCGCACCGGCATCGACCATTCAGCCGATGGGCAACGCTGGGCGCATGCCCCCGGCATGCCCCTGGTGGAAGACACCGCAGAAGTCACTGCCGATATCGCCGCCAACTGAAATTTTTCGGAACGGTCAATGCGCGCGGGGGAGCCGCCTCCCCCGCTTTTTTTTCGCGCGAACAAAGAATGACGGATTTTTCTTTATTCAATCCGCTCCCAAAGATATTAAGCTATGCATCATGGATGCAGTAATGGGGAAGGGATTGCGGCGCTCATTTGGGGCGTTTGAAGCGGTAAAGAAGATCGATTTCGCCATCAGTCCCGGTGAATGCTATGGCTTTCTTGGGCCGAACGGCGCGGGAAAAAGCACCACCATCCGCATGATCCACGGAATGCTTCCGCGCTCCGGCGGCGAATTGAACGTACTGGGACGCGATATCGATCTCGACCGCCCCTCCATCAAAGCGCACATTGGCGTCGTGTCGCAGGAAAACAACCTCGACCGTGACCTCACCGTCCGACAGAACCTCCTTACCTACGCCCGCTATTTTGAAATACCTCCGCCGGAGGCGCGCCGCCGCGCCGCGGAACTGCTTGCCTTCGTGCAACTCGATGCGAAGGCGGACAGCCCGCTCTCCACGCTTTCCGGCGGCATGCAACGGCGCCTCGCCATCGCCCGTGCGCTTATCAACAATCCAAGCCTGCTGATACTGGATGAGCCGACCACCGGCCTTGACCCTCAGGCACGTCACCTTATTTGGCGGCGGCTGAACATGCTCAAGCGCCAGAAGATCACCATCATCCTCACCACCCACTACATGGAGGAAGCGGAACAGCTGTGTGACCGGGTGGCGATCATGAACGGCGGCGAGATATTGCTGGAAGGGAAGCCGCGTACGCTTATTGGCCGGGAAATCGGGGAAGAGGTGGTGGAATTCCATGTGGAAGAAGGAAAAATGCCCGCCGCCCTGATATCGGTGCGGGGAATTTGCGAAAACTATGACGTTCATGGCGAAACGATCTATCTGTACAGCGGCGAATGCAAAAAGCTGGCGCAGGAAGCCATGCGGCTGGAACACCGCATGATCGTCCACCGCCGCGCCACGCTGGAAGACCTTTTCCTGAAGCTTGCCGGAAGGACCCTTAATGAATAACCTGAAAACGCGTTTCACGGGCGCCTTCCGTTTTTGGCAACGGAACGTCGATGTTTTCCGCAGTCATTATCTCTCCTCGGTCGTCGGCAATATCGGCGAACCGTTGCTGTACCTTTTTGGCCTCGGGGCGGGCATTGGCGGGATGATCGAAAAAGTGGATGGCATTCCCTACCTTCAATGGATCGCGCCCGGCATGATGGTCGCCGCCGCGATGAATGCCGCGGCGTTCGAATGCACCTTCGGCGCGTACACCCGCATGGTGGAGCAGAAGGTTTACGAAGGGGTGCTGGCGACGCCCCTGGAAGTTGAAGATATCGTGCTGGGGGAAATCCTGTGGGGGGCCACCAAAGGGTTGATGAGTAGCGGCATATTGCTGCTGGTGCTCGCGGCGCTCGGCTTGTTCGGCCGGTGGGCCAGCGTGCCGTTGCTGCTTATTGAAATGGCGCTGTTCGGCACCGCATTCGCCGCGCTTACCATGTGCGTTACCGCAATGTCGAAAAGTTACGAGTTTTTCAATTATTTTTTTACGCTGTTTCTCACGCCGTTGCTGGTTTTTTCCGGCATCTGGTTTCCCGTTGCGCGCCTTCCCGGATGGCTTTCGGGATTTTTTTTGATTTTCCCGACGCCCCATGCGGTCAACATCGCGCGCTATCTTTTTCACGGCGGCGGGGCAATTATGCCTATAATAGGTATCCTGTTTTTGGCCGTGTGTGCACCGGCATTGGTGTGGCTTGCGATGCGGCTGGTACGGCGGCGGCTGATCCCCGCCCCCTGAGCGGGGGCAGGCACAAGGAGGATAGTGATGGACGTTGTGATAATGATGGGCTCCAAATCGGATATGGCTGTCATGGAAAAGGCGGCCGATATTCTTAAGGATTTCGGCGTTTCGTTCGAGGTGCACGTCGCAAGCGCGCACCGCTCGCCGGCGAGGGTGGCGCACATCATCGGCAAAGCGCATGATGCGGGAGTGAAGATATTTATCGCCGCCGCCGGCCTCGCGGCTCATCTTGCCGGCGTGGTCGCCAGCCAAACGGACAGGCCGGTGATCGGCGTGCCGATGGACGGCGGGTCACTACAGGGAATGGATGCCCTTCTTTCGACGGTGCAGATGCCGGGCGGCGTGCCGGTGGCCGGCATGGCGATCGGAAGCCACGGCGCGAAAAACGCCGCATATATGGCGGTGCGGATATTGGCGCTCTCAAATCCGGAAGTGGCCGAAAAAAACCGCCGATTTATTCAGGAGCAGGCGGCGACCGTCGGTTTGTAGAAAGGCGGGTATCGGGTTCCCCGTATGGGGCGGCGGAATTAAAACACCATGCCGAGGTAAATACCGTAACTCCAGTATTTGTCTTTATTCAGGTGAATTTTGATGTCAGCACCCATAAAGAGGTGATTGGATATTTCATAGAGCAACCCGTAAAGTGCGGCGCCCCCGACATTGGTTTGAGTATCGTTGGCTACGCCCGCCGATGAGGATTTTTGGTCGAGACTCATCTCCATTCCCAGATCCGCATGCGACCAGATGTCGCCAAAGTTCCAGAAATAAAACCGTCCGCCAAGAAATATCGGCATCCTTGTATAAGTTCCGGCGGTGCTGGTGCCGCTGAATTTGTACTGCTCAACCGCGAGACGAATTCCGGAGTTGTTGGTCAAACGGTAAACAAGGCCCAAGGATATGCCCGTGGCGGTATCCCAATTGTTAGCGGGACTGGTGGAAGTGGAGGCCCCGGCATCAACCGAAAAGTTTATCAATCGGTCTGACTGGCTGGCCTGAGCGAACGATGGCGCCGCACACATGGCTCCACAAATGATGCAAAGGGTGGCCAGTATTCTTCCGCTGATCATGTTCATGTTGATAATGTATCCGCTGTCATCTCCGCCCGGGGGCGGCGTTTTTGTTCTTCTTATCCGTTCGTTTGCCCGGCCTTAAAAGGCGAACACCGGTTCCGTTTAGCTGTACTCAACCACGCGGCGACTTCGATAGCTGCCGGCGCCCGCTCTTTATACCATCAACCCCATTAACAGGTATACTGCCAAATTTCTTGGCGAGGGCGCCAGGCAAGCCGTTGGCCGCCGGACGCCCCACTGGGAGGTATCTTATTTCCCCTTTTTAAAAATGCCAAAGAATTTGCTGATAATCCCCTTTTTCTTCCCTTGTTCTGCCGGTTTGTGCGCCGGTTTGTTGGATCCCTTGTGGGCCGGCTTATTGCCGGACCGCTTATGCTCGGCGTGCCCCTGCTTTGCGCCGTGTTCCTGCCCCTGGGGTTTTCCATAACGCGGCCTCTTGCCACGGTTGCGCCGCCCCTTGGAGAATTCGCCCGGCTTGCGGTCACTGCCGGTTTTCCGTTCACCCGGATGCCGGGATCTCTGTTCCGTGACGGCGCCCGGTTCCGGAGCCTTCCCGCCGAATGAATCGCCATATTTCCGGCGGTAAAGTTCCATCCGCTCCTCAGAGGACATTTCCTTTTTCGGCTTGGGGGCGGGGCCGCGTGTTTCCGGATTGGGGGCACCCCGGCCATCGCGCGGGTGGGAGAATTTACGTTCGCCCCGGCCGCCGCGCATATCGCCGCGTCCGCCCCGTGCCTCGCCGCGCCCACCGCCGGGACGCCCGCCGCG
>JAKAGL010000061.1 GCA_021815535.1 bacterium | reverse complement strand
CATGATCGCCGCGCCGGCGATGCCGCACGTATTTCCCTTAGTCGTCATGTTGTGCCTCTCCTGATCGTGCCGATAACCGTAAATGCTATGAAAGCCTTTCGCCGAAGGCCTTCAGGCGGCGCATCCCCTCTTCGATCCGTTCGGTGGCCATTGCATAGCTGAAACGCAAATAGCCTTCCGCGCCGAACGCCACGCCCGGCACCGGGCCGACCCCCGCGTGGTCGATCAGCAGGTTTGCCAATTGCACCGAATCGCGGATGACTTCCCCCTCGTAACTCCTGCCAAGCCAGCCGTTAAAATTGGGGAATGCGTAGAACGCCCCTTTGGGGACAACGCACGAAACGCCATCCATCAAGTTGAGAGCGCCGACGATGATGTCGCGCCGTTTTTTGAATTCCGCCGTGCGGGTTTCGAAGAACGCCGTATCTTTCAGCGCCTCCGCGGCCGCCAGCATCATTGGCGTCACGGGGTTGCTGGTGGATTGGCTCTGCAGTTTCACCATTGCCTTGATGATCGGCTCCGGCCCCAATGCGTGGCCGAGCCGCCATCCGGTCATGGAAAAACTCTTGGACATGCCGTTCACCAAAATGGTGCGGTCCTTCACGTCCGCACCCAACTGCACCGGGGATAGGTGTTTATGGCCGTCATAAACAATGGCGTCGTATATCTCATCCGAGATGAGATAGATGTCGTCGTTCACCGCGATGTCCGCTATCTTGCGGATGGTTTCGTTGGAATAAACCGCGCCGGTCGGGTTGCACGGTGAGTTGAGGATGATCGCCTTGGTGGCGGAAGTTATTTTCGATTTCAACTCATCCATGTCGGGATTAAACCCGTTTTCGGGGCGGCAGTGCACAAAGACCGGCTTGGCTCCCGCAAGCAACACCTGGCTGGGGTAGGTGACCCAGTACGGGGAAAATATAATGACCTCATCCCACTCGTCGAACAACACCTGCGAAATGTTGTAAAGCGAGTGCTTGGCCCCCATCGAAACGATGCACTGGCTTTTACCGTAATCGACGCCGAGCTGGCGGCTGGTAAATTCAACGATGGCGGTTTTTATCTGGTCGTTGCCGGCAACGGGAGCGTATTTGTTCTTTCCCTCCCGGATCGCCTTGATGGCGGCCTCCTTGGCCGTTTCCGGCACATCGAAATCGGGCTCGCCGGCGGCGAAGGAGATAATGTCCTTCCCTTTCGCGTTCAACGCCGTTATGCGGCCCGCCACTTCCATCGTGGCCGATTCCTGGAATGAGTCCATCCTCCGCGCAAGTTTCATATTCATTTCCTCCCCTTGGCATTCAGCTTGCGCCGCAATGCACCGGCGACTGCGGGCGGCACGAGGGCCGTGATGTCGCCGCCCAACCCCGCCACCTCTTTGATGATTTTCGAACTTATGAAGGTATACTCCTCGCTGGGCATCATAAATACCGTTTCCACCTTCTTGTTTATTTTCCGGTTCATCTGGCTCAGCTGCAATTCGTATTCAAAATCGGAAACGGCCCGCAGGCCGCGCACCACCGTGTGCACGCCGCACGACATGCAAAAATCGACCAACAGGTTGTCGAACGCTTCCACCTTGACGCGGCCACTGTATGCCCCAGTGGCTTTACGGACGAGATCGACCCGTTCTTTCACGGGAAAGAGCGGCTTTTTGGCCGGATTCACCGCCACCGCAATGATGATCGAATCAAACACGGAAAGTGAACGGGTAATAAGGTCGAGGTGACCGTTGGTGATCGGGTCGAACGTCCCCGGATATACCGCTTTCATCCAGATTCCTCCGTGTTAAGCGGCAGTCAGCGGGAAGCCGCTTGTTTTTTCAATTGTACCGCACGGCGCGCAGCATCAGCCAGCCCCGCAGCGGTAAATCCGCAAGCATCCAGAAGCTCTTCAGGGGCGCCGGACGATATGTAATCATCCTGAATGCCCACACGGATGACCGGCACCGGGTTGTTTTCCGCCACCACTTCCGTCACCGCGCTTCCCAGCCCGCCGATGATGCTATGCTCTTCGGCCGCAACCAACGCGCCGCTTTCGGCGGCAACCCGCACGATGAGCTCATGGTCGATCGGCTTGATAGAGGCCATGTTCACCACTCCCGCCAAAACTCCTTCTTTTTCAAGAAGCGCGGCGGCTTCCAGCGCAATGCTCGTCATCAACCCGCAGGCGATGAAGGTAACATCCGTCCCCTTTTTAAGGTGCTCTCCTTTGCCCGGAGTGAACGTTTTGGAATCGTTGAACACCACCGGGAACTTATCACGCGTGAGACGGATGTAAACCGGCCCGACGTACCCGGCCGCCCAGCGCACCGCCGCGGCGGTTTCATGGGCATCGGCCGGCATGATAACGGTCAGGCCGGGAATGGCGCGCATCAGGGCGATATCCTCTCCCGCCTGGTGCGATGGGCCATCAGGCCCGACGGTGATGCCGCCGTGCGTGGCGATGATCTTCACATTCTGGTGAGGGTAGCCGACCGCCTGCCGGACCTGTTCCCACGCCCGCCCTGAGGCGAAAATGGCAAAGGTGGAGGCGAACGGTATCTTGCCGCCGGCGGCAAGCCCCGCGGCAGTCCCTATCATGTCCTGCTCGGCGACGCCCATATTGAAGAAGCGTTCCGGGAACGCCTTGGCGAATGTCGACGTGCGGGTGCTGCCGGAAAGATCGGCGTCCAGCACCACGATATCCTTGTTGGTTTTTCCCAATTCGGCAACGGTTTTGCCATAGTAATCGCGTAACGCAAGCATCTCGGCCATATTACGGTTTCTCCCCAAGCTCGGCCAGCGCCTTGTTCAGTTCATCCGTGCTGGGGGCGGTGCCGTGCCATTTGGCCAGCCGCTCCATAAACGAAACTCCTTTGCCTTTCACCGTACGCGCCCAAATCAGCGACGGTTTATCCGTGACTTTTTTCGCATTGTCGATCGCGTTGAAGATCTGCCCGAAATCATGGCCGTCGATCTGTTGCACATGCCAACCGAACGCTTCCCACTTCTTCCCTATCGGCTCGATGCCCATCACGTCGCATACAAACCCGTCGATCTGCAATTCGTTGTTATCCAGAAACGCAATGAGGTTACCCAGCTTGTAGTGGGCGGCGGTCATGGCCGCTTCCCATATCTGCCCTTCCTGCGTTTCACCGTCCCCCATCATGGCGTAGACAAAGGTGTCTTGCCCGTCGAGCCGGTTGGCCAAAGCCAATCCGTTCGCCTGCGAAAGTCCCTGACCGAGCGAGCCGGTGGTGATCTCAACCCCGGGGGTGGAAGGGGCGTACGGGTGGCCGCTTAAAATGCTTTCGTATTGACGCAGGGTTTTGAGGTGCTCTCTGCCGAAATAGCCGCATTCGGCCAGCACCGCATACAATGCCGGGGCGCCATGCCCCTTGGAAAGGACGAACTTGTCGCGCCGATCCCTTTTCTTGCGTTCCGGACCGTGATCCATCGCGCCGCAGTAGAGCGCCACCAGCATGTCGATGGCCGAAAGGGAACCGCCCGGGTGCCCGCTGCCAGCCGCATGGATCATAGTAAGGATATCAACGCGCATCCGGCGCGCGATCTCCATCAGCTCATTAACGTCTTTTGTCAGCTTCACAAATTACCCCCAAAAACCGGTCATTCCCGGCCAATCCCGTGAATAAAGCGGGTTAAGGATAACATACACCCCCAAGGCAGGCAAACGGTGAAAACAGACGCCGCCGCGAAGCCGGAAAAATGGACTGAAACAGGGTTGCCGCCAGAAGGCGGCATTGACGCAAAGGGGCTTTTGCCGTACCATTCCATTTTTAATTAACCGGATACACAATCGGCTTACTGGGAGACCGTATGGGCGAACCGTATATACAGCAGCTATTTGCCGAGCGCATTGGCGGCAAGAACTTCGGCAAAGAAGACAAAATCTACAAGTTCGAGAAAATAAAGCGGGCCAAGCGCGCGGCCCTTGCCGCCAACCCCGGCGCGGAGATGATCGACATGGGTGTCGGCGAGCCGGACTGGATGGCCGACCCGCTGGTGGTCAATGAGCTGGCCGCCCAGGCCCAAAAGCCCGGCAACCGCGGTTACACCGACAATGGCATTCAGCCGTTTAAGGACGCCGCCTGCATCTATATGGATACCGTATACGGCGTAAAGGGGCTTGACCCCCAAAAGCACGTCAACCATGCCATCGGCAGCAAACCAGCGCTTGCCATGATGCCCGCCTGCTTCATCAACCCCGGCGACGTCACCTTTATGACCGTGCCAGGTTACCCGGTGATGGGCACCCATACCGCCTATTACGGCGGCGAAGCGGTGAACCTGCCGCTCAAGCACGAGAATGGTTTCCTGCCCGACCTCGATGCCATTCCGGCCGACAAACTGGCGAAGGCGAAGATGCTTTACATCAACTACCCGAACAACCCGACCGGCGCGATGGCCGATGCAAAGTTTTTTGAAAAGGTCGTCGCTTTTGCCCACCACCACAAGCTGGTGGTGGTGCAGGACGCCGCCTATGGGGCATTGGTGTATGGGCGTAAACCGCTCTCTTTCTTAAGCATTGACGGCGCGATGGATGTGGGCGTGGAGATCCACTCCCTCTCCAAGGCGTTCAACATGACCGGTTGGCGCATGGCGTTTGTGGCGGGCAACCCGCTGGTGGTCAACGCCTTCGCCACGGTGAAGGACAACTGCGATAGCGGCCAGTTTGCGGCCATCCAGTACGCTGGCATCAAGGCGCTGCAAAATCCGGCCATCACCGCCAAAACGGTTGCGAAATATGAACGCAAGCTCAAACTGATGGTGGATGCGCTGCGGGAAGCCGGCTTCGACGCAAAACTCCCCGGCGGAACATTTTACCTGTACGTCCCGGCCCCCAAGGGGGCGAAAGGGGGCGTGAAATTCGCCACCGCCGAAGACGCCAGCCAATTTCTTATCAAGGAGAAGCTGATCTCCACCGTGCCGGAAGATACGGTTGGAAACTTCCTCCGCTTCGGGTGCACCTTCGAGGCGAAGGATGAAGCGGATGAAAAACGGGTCGTCGCCCTGATGAAACAGCGGTTGCTGGAGGCCGGTCTCGTTTTCTGAGATGCCAATCGAAAGCAAAACATGGAAACGGTTTATCTTTCACTCGGCTCCAACGAAGGGGACCGCCGCGCCAATATAGCCGCCGCCGTTGCCGAGCTGGGCAAGGTCAAAGGAATCGAGATAACATCCATCTCCAGCATTTACAACGCCGCCCCCATCGGCATGAAAGAGGATACCGCCCCGTTTCTCAATTGCGTTGCGGCGCTGCGCACCACACTGGATCCTTTAGAATTGCTGGACCGGCTGGAAGGGGTCGAATTGGCGCTCGGCCGCCACAGCAAGGGGCTGTACACCGACCGCCCCATCGATATCGACATCCTCCTGTATGGCGGCCGCATCGTGGCGTTGCCGCGCCTTTCGGTGCCCCACCCGCGGATGGCTCAACGCCGCTTCGTTCTGGAACCGCTGGCCGAAATCGCCCCGCAGGTTCTCCATCCGGTGTTGAAGCGTACCAGTTCGGCGCTTAACGCTTTAACCGCGGATCAACAGGTAACCCGTGAAGGATTGGCGCACGCCTAACTACATCGCCATCGAGGGGCCGATCGGGGTGGGAAAGTCCTCGCTCACCCTGAAGCTGGCCAGCCACTTCGGCGCCGAGACCATCTTGGAAAAAGTCGAGGAAAATCCTTTCCTGGCGGGCTTCTATAAAGACCGGCGCCAATTCGCATTCCAGGCACAGATGTTTTTTCTGCTCTCCCGCCACAAACAATTGGCGGAAGCCAACCAGGTGAGCCTTTTTCAGCAAAAAGTCGTTTCGGACTATATGCTCGAAAAAGACCGCATCTTTGCCCTGATCAATTTGGACTCAGAGGAATTCAAGCTGTATAATCAGATGTACGAGATGTTGCTGGCGCGGCTGGCAAGGCCGGACCTCGTCATTTTCCTTTCGGCGGACACGGAGACGTTGATCCGCCGGATAGCGAAGCGGGGCCGGGACTTTGAATCCGGCATGGCGGAGAAATATATCGACGAGGTCAACGAGGCCTACCATCGATGGTTTTTCCACTATGATGCCGGGCCGTCGCTGCAAGTAAACACCAGCGGCATCGACTTTGTGGAGAACGAAGAAGACTTTATTAAATTGCTGGAGAAAATTTCCCGCCCGGTGAAAGGAAGGGAATTTTTCAATCCGCTTGGATCAATGTAAATTGACCGGGACGGGAAGAACGGCAGCCTGCTTCCCCCGTTGAGGGGCGCGCGCCACTTATTCTTTCTTTCCCGGCCGTGGAAAGGAATCCGCATCATGGCACAGATCACCGTACCCGCCGTATTGGAAATGAAACGCGCCGGCCGTAAAATCACCGCCCTGACCGCCTATGACGCCCCATTCGCCCGTATCATGGACGAAGCCGGAATTGATATCATCCTCGTCGGCGATAGTGTCGGCATGGCGGCGCTGGGGCGGCCCGATACCCTCTCCGTCACCGTCGACGACATGATCCACCACGCCAAGGCAGTGACCGCCGCCACGCACAACGCGATGGTGATCGTCGATATGCCCTTCATGAGCTTTCAGGTGTCGGCCCAAAAAGCGCTGGAAAATGCCGGCCGCATCATGCAGGAAAGCGGCGCACATGGGGTAAAACTGGAAGGAGGCGAAAAATATGCCGACCGGATTCGCGCCATTGTCGACGCGGGCATTCCGGTCATGGCGCATATCGGCCTTACGCCGCAAAGCTATCACCAGCTGGGGGGCTACAAGGTGCAGGGGAAACAGGGCGACAGCGCCCGCCGCCTGCTGGCTGACGCCCGCGCCGTGGAAAAAGCGGGCGCTTTCTCGGTGGTGCTGGAGGCTATCCCGGCGGAACTGGCCGCCACGATCACCGAAACGCTTCACATCCCCACCATAGGCATCGGAGCGGGGGTGCGGTGCGATGGCCAGATACTGGTGATGCACGACATGTTGGGCCTTTCGGATGGTCCGCATCCGCGCTTTGTCAAAGTTTTTTCCGATCTGCGGGCGCGGGCGAAAGACGCCTTCGGCGCGTACATCGGCGAGGTGCGCGAAGGCAGCTTCCCGGCCAAAGAGCATACCTACAGCCCGCTGGCAGAATCACCGCTCAAAGTGGTCGAGAAAAAGAAGTCATAGCCTCAACGTTGCCATCGTGGAAGAGCGGCGGAAATAAATACGCGCCGGCGAAATCCGCGAAACCAGCCGCGTACCAACCGCCGTGCGTGCGCCATTTAAAGGTGGGCGCCGCGCAGTAATCCCTTTCCGGAAGGAGATACTGCGTCATTCGCGGATAACTATTCATAAACGGCATCTCAAACCGGGCCAAAGCCACTTTTCCCGGCGCAGTGGCCGTGTGAACTGGTAATATCTGATTGTAATCATTGAAGGGGTGGACGCCCGCCCCGGTCTTGCGCTTTGGACGGAATAACCGGCATTGAATGGCTGGACGGATCAACAGATAATTTTTGAGGAAACATGAAGATCACTGCAAAGGCTCCCACCCGTATCGACCTGTGCGGCGGCACGCTGGACATCTGGCCGCTTTCGGTAATGTTCGCTCCGGCGATGTCGGTCAACGCGGCGATCAGCCTTTTCGCAACCGTCACCGCCACAAAGACTGCAAAGAAAGGGACGGTCATTCATGCCCGGCATCTGGGAGCGGCCATTGAATACGACCGCGCAACCCCGGAAAAGAAAAAAACGCTATTTCACCGCGCCCTCGATTTCATGCCCGCCGATGGATGGCATTTCGAGGCGGAGACCCTTTCCCCCGCCGGGGCCGGGCTGGGAGGTTCGTCGGCGCTGCTCATTGCGTTCCTGAAAACATTGGCGAAGATCAACAGCCAGAAACTGCCCGATGGCGACCTGTTGGATGTGGCCAAAAACATCGAAGCGCGGCATCTCGGCATCCCCACCGGCGTTCAGGACTATGTGGCGGCGCTTTCCGGCGGCGTGAACGGTGTGCTGAACCTCCACGAAGGACAGACATTCGAGCCGATAGATGTCCCCGCGGCCGAACTGGAAAGCCGGATAGTCCTGGTTTATTCCGGGCAATCGCGCGTTTCGGGCGTGCCGAACTGGCAGATGCTCAAGAAGGCGGTGGAACACGACGCCACTACCCGCGCCGCTTTTACCGCCATCGCAAAAAATTCGCTGGAACTTTCCGCCGCCCTGCTGGACGGCCTGTACCCTCACGTCGGCAAACTGATCGACGCGGAAAGCGCCATGAGGGAAAAACTGGGCAAAGGGATCATTACCCCCAAGCTGAGGCGCGCCTTCGCCATCGCCAAGAAGAACGGCGGCCACCCCAAAGTCTGCGGCGCGGGCGGCGGGGGTTGCTTCATCGTGTGGTGCGCCCCGGAGAAAAAGCGGGGCATCGCCGCATCGATGGCAAAGGCCGGGTTGCGCGTTCTGGATTTCAAGGTGGCCCATCCTCAACTGAAGGTCGTCCGCGGCGCCTGATGGAACAGGTGGAACTTCTCCGCGACCTGCTGCTCATCTTCGGATGGTCGGCTTTGGTCGTTTTCGTATTCGATAAATTAAGAATACCGGCCATCGTCGGTTTCCTTGTTTCAGGCGTGGCGCTAGGGCCGCACGGCCTTTCGCTGGTGCAGAACCAAACGACGGTGGAAATCCTTGCCGAGATCGGCGTTGTGCTCCTGCTTTTCACTGTCGGCCTTGAATTCTCCATGACCAAAATGTACCGGATGAAGAAAATGGTGCTGGTGGGCGGCACCGTGCAGGTCGGACTGACCGTCCTGGCCGTGGCGGGCGTGGCATACCTCGCCATCGGCGATCCGGCCAAGGCGGTATTCATTGGTTTTCTCGTCGCCCTTTCCTCCACCGCCGTGGTGCTGAAAGTGCTGACCGACCGGGCGGAGGTGAACACCCAGCAGGGGCAGAGCGTTACCGGCATTCTGATCTTCCAGGATCTTTGCGCCGTGCCGATGATGCTGATGATCCCCTTCTTGGCCGGCAACGGCGCGGCGACCCCCTCCTTGCTGCCATTGGTGTTTAAGGCGGCCCTGGTGGTGGCGGGGGTGCTGGCGGCCGCCCGCTGGGTAGTGCCGCACCTTCTGTTCCATACCTTAAGCACCCGCAACCGCGAACTGTTCATCATGGTCATACTACTGATGTGCCTCGGCACCGCTTACCTCACCTTCGAGGCGGGGCTGTCGCTGGCCCTCGGGGCGTTTCTTGCCGGCATGATGATCTCCGATTCGGAGTACTCGCATCAGGTAGTGGCGGAGATTCTGCCGTTCCGCGACATTCTGAATGCGCTTTTTTTCGTCTCCATCGGCATGTTGCTGAACCTGCGTTTTGCTTTTGACCACCTGCCGTTTGTGCTGGCGGTCACCGTTGGAATAATACTCATTAAGATCCCCGCCGCCGCCCTGCCCGGCGTACTTCTCAAGCAGCCGTTGCGCTTTTCCATCGTCACCAGCCTGGCATTGGCGCAAATCGGGGAGTTCTCCTTCGTACTGGCAAAATCGGGAATCAGCGCCGGCATTGATATGGGGCCGTTCTACCAGGCGTTCTTGGCCGCCGCCGTCATCACCATGGCCGCCACCCCTTTTATGATAACCGCCTCTCCCCGGATTGCCGCCGCGATCCTGCGCCACCTGCCGCGGCAGCGTGAAAAGCGCGCCACCGAAAGCGGCAATTTCTACGCGCCGATCCGGGACCACGTGATCGTGGTCGGCTTCGGACTAAACGGACAGCACCTGGTGCATGTGTTGCGAAGGTCCGGCGTGCCGTACAACATCCTGGAACTCAATCCCGCCACGGTAAGGGAACAGATGAAACTGGGAGAGCCGATCCACTTCGGCGACGCCACGCATGATCATGTGCTCAGGCATGTCGGGCTGGAAAAGGCGCGGGTGCTGGTAGTGGCGATCTCGGACGCGGCGGTTGAGCGGCGCGTCGTGAGCGTGGCCCGGCGGCTCAACCCCCGTTTGCACATCATCGTCCGCACCCGGTATGTGCGGGAGATCGAGCCGCTTACCGCGCTGGGGGCCGACGAGGTGATCCCCGAAGAGTTTGAAACCAGCATCGAGATATTTTCTCATGTGCTTCAGGTTTACAACGTACCCTTCAACATCATCATGGAGCACATCAACACCGTGCGGGCGGGAACCTATAAAATGCTCCGCTCCATGCCGACGGCAAAAGGAGGCTGGGACAACCCGCTTGGCGGCCTCCTTGCAAACCAGATGGCAATGCAAACCGTGGATATTCCTGCAGGAGCGGGTGTTGCGGGGAAAAAGCTTTCCGAGGTGAACCTGCGCGCCCTGACCGGAGCTACCGTATTGGCGGTACAGCGGCAAAGAGGACTGCACACTAATCCGGCGG
>JAKAGL010000060.1 GCA_021815535.1 bacterium | reverse complement strand
GAGGGCTTACCTTCTGCGCCATTTCGGCGCGCGATCCGGAACAGCTGGTGGTGGTACGCAAAGGGAATCCCATGGTGATCGGGCTGGGGAAAGGTGAATACCTTGCCGCCTCCGATGCCACAGCCATCGCGCCATACACCGACACGATGGTTTTTTTGCGGGATGGCGAGGTGGCACTGCTCACCCCCGAAGGGGCGCAACTCGTCGATTTCAACGGACGCCAGGTGGAACAGACCCCCCAAAAGATCTCCTGGAATCCGGTCATGGCCGAAAAGCGGGGCTACCGCAACTTCCTGCTGAAGGAAATCGTCGAATCCCCCCGTGCGGTACGCGAGACGATCGCCGGGTGCTTCCGGGGAAAGGCAGACCAATACGCCCCCGAGGCTTTCACCTTCCCCTGCGGTGCAGGGGAAGGAATAAAAAAGGCCGTCTTTTGCGGCAGCGGCGCATCATATGTGGCGGCCATGCTGGGCCAGCGATTGTGCGAAACGGTTGCCGGCGTACCCGCCGCGCGCGTCATTTCCTCTGAATACCGGTTTGATGCGACGGTTATCGAGAAAAACACCCTTTACGTGGCAATATCGCAGTCAGGCGAAACGCACGACACCATCGAAAGCTCAAAGGCGGCCAAAGAGAAAGGGGCGCGCCTGCTGGCAATCACCAACAACGGCGACAGCGCCCTTGCCCGGCTGGCGGATGACCTTTTCGTCACCCGCGCGGGGCCCGAAATATCCATTGCATCGAGCAAAACCTTTTCCGCCAATGTGGCGGCCACGGCCCTTTTGACCCTGCATCTGGCAAGGTCTAAAAACACCTTGCCCGGAGAAGAGCAAGAGAAACTGATAGATGCGCTGACCCGGCTTCCCGAACAGATGGAGCTGATGATTACCTATGAAACGATCATCCGACGGCTGGCGGAAAAATTTTCACACCATAAGAGCTTTTACTTTATCGGACGGGGGCTCAACTACCCGGTTTCCCTGTATTGCGGCCTCAAGATGAAAGAAGTGGCGGGTATCCACGCCGAAGGGCTGGTCGGCGGAGAGATGAAGCATGGACCTATCAGCCTGGTGGAAAAAAATACGCCAATCCTCTATTTCGGCAACCTTCATTCCCTGCTGCAAGAGGCCCTTAACGATATGGATGAGCTGCGGGCGCGGGGGGCACGGGTGATCGCCACCGGTTTTACCGACAGCGGCGTGGAATCCCACTGCGACGATTTCATCGCGCTTCCCGGCACGCCCGACATCCTGTCCCCCCTGCTGGCGATTGTTCCGGCCCAGCTTTTCATCTATTATGTTGCCTTATACAACAATAAGGACGTGGACAGACCGCGGAATGTGGCAAAAAGCGTTACCGTGTAAGGAGAACTCCGGATGAAAGCACTAATTCTGGCCGCGGGCGGCGGAAACAACATGGCGCCGTTTTCGACCACCCGCCCCAAATCGATGATTCATGTGGCGGGCCGGCCGGTCCTGTACCGGTCGTTGCAGATGCTCAAGGAATCGGGGTTTAACGATGTCATCTGCGTGATGAGCCCGTTGGGCAAGTCGATCACCGACTACTTTGGAACAGGCCAGAACATCGGCATGGGCATCAGTTATGTAACGCAAAAAAAACAAACGGGTATCGGCGATGCGATCCTTGCCGCCAAGTCGAAATTCTCTCCGGGTGAACACTTCCTGCTGGTCTACGCGGATGTGGTGACCGACGACAACATAATACGCAACGTCCTCCAAACCTTCGGGTTGGGGGGCAAGCCGACAGCCGCCATCTGCCTCCCGCCGGAAACCGGCTCGTTCGGCAACGTGTACCTGGACAACACCATGAACATCACCAAGATCGTGGAAAAGCCGGAACGTAAAAACCTGGGCAACTACGTGCTGGCGGGGATTTACGTGCTCCCGTACACTTTTTTCGGACTGCTGGAGAAATGTGACGGCGACATGGCAAAGGCATTGGCGCAATTGATCAAAAGCGAAGGGATCATGGCCGCCATGTGGGAAAAAGGGTGGATCGATATCGGCTATCCGTGGGACATACTGGCCGCGAACAAAATGGTTATGGATACATGGACCCATGCCCGCGTACACCAATCGGTGAAGATGCGGGACGCCAAGATCAAAGGGCCGGTGATCATCGAGGAGGATGCGGAAATCCGTTCCGGTTCTATCATCGAAGGGCCTGCCTTCATCGGCCGCGGCACCTACATCGGTAATAACGTGCTGGTGCGTAAATACTCCTCGCTTGGCCCCCAATCCGTGATCGGGTACGGCGTCGAGATGAAGAACTGCGTGTTGACCGGCAGCGGCCGCGTGGGACGCCTCTCTTTTATCGGCGACAGCGTGGTCGGCGAGGGCGTCGATATCGGTTCCGGCATCGTTACAGTCAACAACAACATGGATGGCTCCACCGTGAGCGTCCGGGTAAATAAGGTTGCCCTCGATTCAAAGATGATAAAGCTTGGCGCATTCGTGGGGGACCGCTGCCGGCTGGGCGCCGGCCATACCATCGCGCCGGGTTCCATCATTGAACCGGAAACGGTGGTTCCCCACCACTTTACCTATCCAAAAGGCGGAAAATAGCCATGTGCGGCATCAGCGGAATCATTTCCAACACCTCCGTCTCACGGCGGCTGCTCGACAGCATCCAGAATCTTGAATACCGCGGCTACGACTCCTGCGGCATGGCCGTGATCAATTCTCATGGCCCCATCGTGCGCAAGAACGTTGGCCACGTAGCCGAGGTGGCGGAAAAGGAGCTCTTCACCTCGCTCGACGGCCATGTGGGGATTGCCCACACCCGTTGGGCTACCCACGGCGGGGTAACACCGGTAAACGCGCATCCGCATACAAGCTGCGATGGCACCATCGCGGTGGTGCATAACGGCATCATCTCCAACTATGGCGAACTCAAGGCCCGGCTTATGAAGAAGGGGCATATCTTCAGATCCGAAACCGACACCGAGGTCATCCCCCACCTTATCGAAGAGTACCGCAAGGGGGGTTTGCCGCTGGAGAGGGCGTTTGTGGCCGCGCTGAACGAACTGGATGGGTCGTTTGCCGTGGCGATGGTAGCCGCCGAAGAGCCGTGGGGCATCTTTTGCGGCAAACACGAAAGTCCGCTCATTATCGGGCTGGGACAAAATGAGAACTACCTTGGGTCCGATTTCAACGCGTTCATCGAATACACCAAAAACGCCGTGGTGATGGAGGACGGCGAGTACGCCATTATCACCCACGAAAGCTATGCGGTAAAACGGATGTCGAACGGCGAACCAGTTAACAAACAGGTGATGCCCATCGAATGGGACGCCGAGATGAGCAAGAAGGGCGGATTTCCCCACTACATGCTCAAGGAAATCCACGAACAGCCCCGGACGGTCATAAAGGCCCTTGCCATCGACGAAAATGCCATCATTAATCTGGCCCGCCGCATGATCGAAGCGCGGCGCGCGAATGTGACCGGCGTGGGAACAACCTATTATGTGGCCCAACTGGGGCAATACTACCTCGCCAGCGAAGCGGGCGTCAGCGCTCCCGCCGTAAGCGCCGATGAATTTCTGGAAGGCAGCGCCTTCGGACCGGAGGATTTCATTCTAGCTGTTTCCCAATCGGGCGAAACATACGATACGCTGCGGGTGTTGCGCGAGGCAAAACGCCGTAAAACCCGCACCGCCGCAATGGTGAACGTCATCGGCAGTACCATGGCGCGCCTGGTGGACGATGTGGTGATGCAGGGTTCCGGCCCCGAGATCTGCGTCATCAGCACCAAGGCCGCCTTGGCGCAGATGATCATCCTGATCCGCATAGCCATCGAGGCGGGTGTGTTGACCGGGCGGATAACGCCCGCCGACAGGAAACAGAAAATAAAACAGCTCGAAGCGCTGCCCGATATCATCTCCGGGTTCCTTAACGAATACTCCGGCTTTGTGCACACTCTGGCACAGCGCACGGCGCATCATCACAACTGGCTCTATCTAGGCCGCGGCCGCTATTACCCCATCGCGCTCGAAGCGGCGCTGAAAGTTAAAGAAGTCGCCTACCTGCATGCCGAAGGGATGCCGGCCGGCTTTTTGAAACACGGCACCATCGCCCTCATCGACGAAAAGCTCAAATCGCTGGTGTTCGTCCCGACTGAAAAGGAAGAAGAGCTGTACAACATGACGATGAGCTCTATCGAGGAAATCAAGGCGCGGGGCGGCTCGGTCACCGCCTTCCACTCTTCCAGGACCCTGCAGAGATCAAAACTTCTAGACGACCAGTTGATGCTCCCCGCAGCGCCTCCGCTTGTCGCCCCGCTGGTAAGCCTCATTGCCGCCCAACTCTACTCCTACTTCGCCGCTGTCACACTGGGCAAGAACGTGGATAAACCGCGGGCGCTGGCCAAATCGGTGACGGTGGCGTAGCCGGTGGCCGGAAAAACCGTTGGCCGGTTGCAGGGGACCGATGGCGTACGCCGTCCCGTGGCCTTGGCGGCCGAGTTCGAGTACGGCCCGCTGGAGGTCTTCCATCGCAACGGAATAATGACCGAAGAGTTCTTCGAACTCTACTGCTACGCGCATGTGACGCGCATGATCGAGACCGGCATGATGGAGCCGGGAGACGAAGTTCTGATCGGCTGGGACGGCCGCGACATCGAAGAACGCTATACCGGCAGTGCAGTGGATGGGATCGCCAAGGCGGGCGGCGTACCCGGCGTGCTCGGAGTTATTCCCACCCCGGGCGTGGCGATCGCGCTGGTCTGCCGCTCGGCCGCAACCGCCTTTATGATCACCGCCTCGCATAACCCGCGGGACCAGAACGGCATTAAGATATTTAACGGCCCCGGAGCGGTGAAACCGTTGACGGAGGAGGACGATCTCCTTTCAAGCGCCGTCGAAGCCGCCGATTTCGGCGCGGTGCGCCGCAAACCAAAAAAATATCCGCCCGTCGACCTCACCCAATGGGGGCGCCGGCGGTTCGCCGATTTCCATATGGATCCCCGCAATATGTGGATCGGTCCGGGAGAAAGCCTCTTTACGGAAACCGGGGTAATTGTTGACGCCGCATTGGGAGCTATGGCGGGGTTGGGCCCGATGATATTTTCCCAACTTGGTTTTGGGCAAGTGACTGAAGTGGCCGGCGAACAAAATGGCGATATCAACCGCGATTCAGGGGTCGCATATCTGGAGGGGATCCGCGCCATCAGCGCAAAGCGTTTTGCCGAAGACGCGGGTATCGCCCGGCACAAACTGGTAAACAAAATGTTCGAGGCCGGGCGCGCGTTTGCCGCCAAACCCGGCGGCCTGAAACGCCTGATGGGGGTCGTTTTCGACGGCGATGGTGACCGGTTTTTTCTCCTCTGGTACGATCCCGCGGAAGATACGTTGCACATTCTATCCGGGGACGAGTGCTCTTCCATACAAGCCGCCTGGCTCATGCAGTCCGCCCCCGACGAGCACCGCGGCAAAACATTCGCCTATACGGTGGAGAGCGATATCAATGTCGCACGCCACATTGCCGGGCTGGGCCTGAAGCCGGAGGTCATGGCGGTGGGAGACAAATGGATACTGCACCGCGCCAACAGCTTTCCCGCCGCTTTCGCGCTTGGGGCAGAAGAAACAGGCCATAGTATCCACGCCGGCTTTGTCCAACTGGCGGCTTGCGGAGCCGAAGCGAAGGTGTTCGCAGGCAACGGCCTGAAGGGGGCCATCAACACGCTGGTTGCCGTACACCGCCTCGGCGGCTCCAACAACGAAAAGATGTCCGCGTTGCTCAAAGAACCCTTTGAACCGGGCTTCAAGCAAACCGGCTATGCCTATTACATAGAAAAAAACCTCTTCCACCGCGGTAGCGAGGTGTGGAAAGGGGTGCAGGATATGATCAACAGATCCATAATGGAGGGAAGCGCACCCGACCTCGCCGTGGAACCCTTGCTGATCGCCGATGAGCCGGATATGCTTTTCATAAAACTGGTGAAAGCCGGCGAAGGGCATGTCGCCTCCATCTTTGTGCGCAACAGCGGCACCGAAGACAAGATCAGCGTGAATGTCCGCGGCCCGCGCGCACTGCGGACTTTGCTGCAAAAAACCCTTGAAGCCGCGATGGGTATCCTCTTAAAGAAAATGAAGAACCGGGGGCACCGGATGGCCGCCGCCGAGCGGATGATACTGGAACAGTTGTTCCACGGCGAGCAGCCGAAAAAAGAATTCTATCCCGGCGTGGACTTCGACCGGCTGACCTATGAAATGGAAATAAAACAGAAACTGATAAGATCAGGGACGGAAGGTTTCAGCCTTACCCTGCTGGGGAGGGAATGTGTCGACTGATTTCAACCTGCGGGATTTTTTCCCTGAATTGGATGAATTCGCCCACAAAGGCATTTTTAACGGCATCAACCGCCCGTGGGACGTGGTGCCAAAAATACACGATTACATTCTCGGCCACTTTCCGTCCACGGGCGGCAGCACATTGCCCGCGGGAATCGAGCGGAATGGCGATGCCCTTTTCTGCACCGGCGAGATAACGCTGAAGCAGGATATCGATTACCGTTCGCTTCACATCTTCATCGGCGCGGGAACAAAGATCGAACCGGCAGCCTATATCAAAGGTCCGGCCCTCATCGGCCGTAAATGCGAAATCCGGCAGGGGGCGTTTCTGCGCGGCGGCTTGATCGCGGGCGACCACTGCACGCTGGGACACACCACCGAAATAAAAAACTCGATCCTGATGAACCACACCGAGGCGGGCCACTTCAACTACATCGGCGATTCGGTGCTCGGCTCATACGTCAACCTGGGTGCGGGAACAAAGATCGCCAACCTGAAGTTCCGCCTGCCGGAAGCGAAACGGGCGGTGTCCTTTCCCGAAATAACATTTGTATTGAATGGCGAAACGGTGCGCACCGGCATAACCAAGTTCGGCGCCATTATCGGCGACCACTGCGAGCTGGGGTGCAACGCCGTCACCTCCCCCGCCGCCCTGCTGGAAGAACAGTGCTGGGTTTACCCCAACACCACCCTCCCCTCGGGCCACTATCCCAAAAAAAGCTTTATCCGCCCCAGAAACATCAAGCCGGAAATCGGCAAACGGTAATTTCGACGGCCGGACGGCCCGGCGTCACGGTTTTTCCGCGGTCCCCTGCTCCAGATACACCGTGCGGCTGGGAAATGCCACTGACAAGCCCAGATCAGCCAGTTTACGCATGATGGCAAGATTCAACTCTTGCCGTATCTTCATATGTTCGGCGAAATCGCCGGTTTTGATAAAATAGTTAATGAGGATATTGAGCGACGAATCGGCGAACTCGGAAAAGAACACCATCCGCCCTTCTTCCGAAACCATCGGATGCCCCGCCAGAATGGCGCGCAATTCCTCCACGGCTTTGTCCATCTGCGCGGCGCTGGCCTTATATTCAAGGCCCAGCTTGAAATTGATCCGCCGCATGTTCACATGCGTATCGGAAATGCGCGTGAAGTTCTCGATATTCATGGAAGCCAACTTTTCGTTTGGCACTACCATCAGCGTCTTGTCGAGCGTGCGGATGCGGGTGCTGCGAAAGCCGATCTCCTCCACGCTTCCCATAAAGTCTGCCGCCTTGATGACATCCCCGATGCGGAACGGTTTGTCGATCATCACCATCACGCTGCCGAAAAAATTGGCCAGCGTATCCTTGGCCGCCAGCGCCACCGCAACGCCGCCGATGCCGAGCGACGCCACCAATGCGCTCACGGAATATCCGAGCGTTTGTGCGGCGATGACAAAAACCGTGATCCCCAACAGCGCCTTCAGGCCGATGCTCATCAGCGGGATGAGATGCAGATCCATCCAGTAATCGGGGTCTACCGCGTTCTTCTTCAATTCCCCTTCAAGAATGCGGATGTATTTGAGCGCCAGCATCGTGAAAATGCCGATGATAAGCAGCTTTGACACCAGGTCGATGCCGTGGTGAAGGTGGAACGGCTCCGTTGGAAGCGGCAATATCCGCAAAGCGGACCAAATACCGAAGACAAGGATAAGTTGCGATACCTGCGGCTTGGAGTCCTCTATGACAAGGTCATCCCATTCCACTTCGGTCCGCTTGGCCAGCCGGGCGAAGAAAGCCATAATCTTGTGGGCCGCGAATTTGCGTATAATGAACGTGGCCAGAATGATCCCGGCCGAGCGGACGATGAGCGCGCACGAAATGCCGGCTATATGATACTGGTCAAGCTGCCGCCATAAATCACTCATAATGAATTCCCGCAATGGACCGGCCCAAATCCGGCACTCAGAAGTCCGGCGTTATTTTGAGGACCTCGCCATCCTTCGTATTAACGGTCTTCAAAAACGGCCTGAAACCTTTGCGGACTACGAATATGTTGTGCCTGCCCGCGGGAAGATCCTTTACCTCAACCGGCAAACCCTTGTAGGTATGCTGATCCACCTGCACCTTATCCCCTTCCTTGGCATCGATGATGATCGTGCATGTACCAGAGCCTTTCAAAAGGGAGATCAGTCCACCGTCCTTGGCCTCTTCCTTGGGCTTTTCCTTTGCATCCTTTGCGGCAGTGGCCTCTTTGGCTTTTTCTTCCTTGGGCTTGGCCTCTTTCTTCGCCTCTTTCTGCTTCGCTTCTTTTGGTTTGGCCTCGGTGGATCTTGCCTCTGCCGGTTTCTCCTCAGCAGGTTTGGCCGCCTCCTTCGTCTCGGCAGGCTTTGCCTCCGGCGGTTTGGCATGGACGGCCTTATCCTTACGGGGCGCAACGGCTTTAGGCTTGGCCTCTTCCGGTTTGGCTTCTGAAGCCTTTTCCTCTTTGGGTTTCACCTCTTCGGTCTTGACGGGCTCTTTCGGCTTTTCTTCCTTGGTCACCGCTTCCGTTGATGCCCCGCCGGAGTCGGCTTTCACCGTCTCCTCTTTTTTGCCGCCGGTGAGCAGCAGTCCCACCACGGCGATCACCGTCAGCGCCCCCACAACGCCGCCGATGATCAGCCCCGTATTTTTTTTCTGGGGAACGGTCATGCGTGCGGTCTCGTCAGCGGTCAACCGTTGCGTGGCGTTGCTGGAGGGGGAGGAGACCATCTCGGCTTTATACAACCCCTTTTGAAGCAACCGGAGCGCCTCGACAAATTCGGCCCCGGTCTGAAACCGCTGCCCCGGTTCCTTATTCAGCGCCTTCTGCATGAACTGGTCGATGGCGTTCGGCAGATCGATGTTCAGTTTGCGCGGCGGGATCGGCTCTTCGTTCACCACCCGGTAGATCACGCTGGTAATGCTGTCGCCGCCGAACGGTTTTTCCCCGGTGAGCATTTCGTAGAAAATAACGCCAAGCGCGAAAAGATCGGCGCGGCCGTCAACCTTGCGTCCGCGTATCTGCTCCGGCGCCATATAGCTGGGGGTACCCAATACCGTTCCGGTGGTTGTCAGCGTGGAATTGGAAAGCCGGGCCAGCCCGAAATCGGCTATCTTCGGCACTTTGCCGCCGGCCATCATGATGTTCGCCGGTTTGATGTCGCGGTGAACGATCCCTTTCTGGTGGGCGTGATCCAGTCCGTCGGCTATCTGGCGGACGATATCGATGATCTGGTCGTAGTCATGGAACTTGCCCCCCTTGATCATATCCTCCAAAGATCCCCCTTCGAGGAACTCCATGGCGATATAGGTCAGGTCCCCTTCGTCGCCGACATCGTAGATGGTCAGGATGTTCGAATGCTGCAACTGTGCGGTGGCGCGGGCCTCGACAAGAAAACGGTCTTTCACCTGAAGCTGCTGTTCATCCTCTTTGTTCATGCCGAAATGGATGACCTTGAGGGCAACCGTCCGTTCCAGCTTGGGATCGCGGCCTTTATAAACCACGCCCATTGCCCCGCGGCCAAGTTCGCTCACTATCTCGAAGCGTCCCAATGTTTTTGGAATCATATTTCCATCGGAGTATATTTCAAATCAAGCGATTGTGCCACTTCTTCGCACGTCAGCAACCCTTTATGCACATTCAGTCCGGGACGTAAAAAAGGATTGTCCCGAAGGGCCATTGTAATCCCTTTTTGAGCTATTTCAAAAGCATAAGGGAATGTGGCGCTGGTGAGCGCAAGCGTGCTCGTGCGGGGAACGGCCCCCGGCATATTTGACACGCAATAATGGAGCACGCCATCCACCACATAGGTGGGATTGTGGTGCGTGGTGGGGCGGCTGGTCTCGATGCATCCCCCCTGATCCACCGAAACGTCCACGATCACCGCTCCCTGTTTCATTTCGCCGACCATCTGCCGGGTAACCAGCCGGGGGGCCTTCGCGCCGGGAATCAGCACCGCGCCGATGAGCAGATCGGCTTCGCGCGTGGCGGCGCGGATGGTCAGCGGATTCGCATAGATGGTTTCCAGCCTCCCCCCGAAAATATCGTCAAGATAACG
>JAKAGL010000318.1 GCA_021815535.1 bacterium | reverse complement strand
TTCGCGGCGGCCTGAAACATCGCTTCTTTCAATTCGTGCAAAACCGCCAAGTCCGCCTTTTTGAAGGCGGCGGTGGAGACCCGGGCCGTTTTGGGGGTGAGGGCAAGCCGGTCGAATTTTTTGGTGTAGGCGAACAGCGCCCGATCGCCGTTTTTCTGCACATCGTCGACGATGGCGGCGGCGGCTTTCGCGATGGCGGGATCGTTTTCGGAAAACCGGTTTGTGGCGGGGGCGAATTTTTTGGCGAAATCTTTCGCCTTGGTATTGAGTTTAATCATTCCATATCCTGCAGTGAATGGTGAATGTATGGCGCACGGTTTCGCCTCCCGCCAATGCGAGCGGAACGAGGGCGGTAAAACAGGTACCCTGATAATTCGATTCAAAGCCTCCCTCCGATTGCGACACGGTTTCGACGGGATAGCGGAGCAACCGCGCCGCCGCATCGGATTCGAAGGAGACGGTGAAACGGAAGTACTCGTCGGTCATCGACCATTTTTCCACGCCGGTGTTCTCCCCCAGGTGGTTCATCTGGTACTTTTCGTTGTTCACGGTGACGTACCGGTCCAGCGCGTCGGCGGCCAGCAGGGTGAAATTCCATTCCACGCCAAGGGTGCATTCCGCCGTCCGCCCGCCCAGGTTGGTTATTTCGTATTCGCATGACAATTCGGCATTCTTGCCGCTGATGGCGATGCTCTTGCGTATCCTCAACGGGGCCACCGTGCCGTTGTTCCGCAGCTGTCCTTCGCGTTCCATTACCAGATGAGCGTTTTGCCCCTTTGCTTTTGCCGAGACCAGCGTATATGGCTCTCCGGCAAAATCCCCCGCTTCGGCAAAGGTTTGGGCGCGCAACTCCTCCGCCGTGACGGGGGCGGCGAAGAGATGATCGACGAACGAGCGGCGCGGATGCCGGTCGAATACCAGCTTTTTCTCAAGCTCCGGCTCCTTGAAGACCACCCGGTCGTGGATGGAGAGGATCTCGCCCTCTTTCCCGCCCGGTTTTCCGGTGGCGTCCATTATCTTCTGGTGGTATTCCTCGGGCTGGCGCGACATGACGTTGCTCAAATTGAAAAGCGCCGGCTTGAAGTCCAGTTCCGCCAGCGTTCCCCCTTCGGCGGGGGCGAAAAGCGCGAAGAGGGCGGGGGTTTCCACCGTCACCTCTTTGCGCAGAGTGGTCAGATAGTCGGCGATATTCACTTCGGCCCACGACTTCGTCTTGTGCAACGCGGCATCGGCGCCGCGGCCTGCATCGATGAGGTTGGCATAGACGGCGTGGCGCAGGTTGCTGAGGTAAAGGCCACCGAACAGCCCGTGCCAGTAAGGGCAGTTGCACTGCCCGCGGTAGAGGGCGGCGGTGATATCGGCCCCTTTCTTTGAGTTTTCCAGCGCCTTTTTCACGCGGTTGCTGACGTAGAGCATCCGCTTGTGGATGCGGTTGCTCTCGTCGTATTTTGCCAGGAAGTTGTCCCACTGGCCGCCGCGCAGGAATTTTTTGAACTGCTCTTTGCGCCCCTCGTGCTCGATCTCGTGCACCAGCTTGGTGTGTTCGATGGCGGATTCGGTGGACAGCGTCCAGTGCATCATCTCTTCGTAGGATGCCATCGGCAGGTAGATGCGCCCGTTGGGAGGGAACCGGTCGAGATATTCCGAGTAGGTGAGGGTCTCGACGAATCCGGCGTTTTCGGAAAGCATGTCGAGGAACCGCGACAGCCATTTTTTGCCGAAGACCCATTCATGGGTTTCGGGCCACACGCCGAATTTTTCGCCGTCATCGCCGTAGGAGAAGGCTGTTGCGCCCCGCTCCGCGACGGTGTTGCGGAAATAGGCAAGCGTTTCCTCCGGCTGTTTGAAGGGGATGGAATACCGCAGTTCTTTGTCGATGGGGAAAATGGCCAGCGGACTGCCGTGTTTTTCGGTGGCCCAATAACCGTACATGTCTTTTTGGTTCAGCCCGGCGTAGAAGAAGTGGGTGTCGTCCAGCAGCGTGTATTCGATGCCCGCGGCGGCCAGGATCTTCGGCAGCGAGGGGTCCCATATCCGCTCCGACATCCACGCGCCGCGCGGTATAACGCCGAAGTTCTTTCTCACCCAGTGGTTCATCATCTCGATCTGCCCTATGGCGTCGCGTTCGGGCAATGACGACAGGATCGGCTCGTAGAAGCCGCCGGAAAGGATCTCCACCTGGCCGCGCTTGACCATCGCGCGCATCCGTTCAATGTATTCCGGTTTGTGACGTTCTATCCATTCGATGAGCGGCCCGGAGTGGTGCAGGCAGATTTTAACGTGCGGGTATCGCTCCAGCGTTTCCAGCGTGGGGAGATAGCACTGGTCGTACGATTCGCTGAAGACGTGGTCAAAGTTGCCGACCGGCTGGTGATTGTGCAGGCCGAGCATCAGATACGCTTTATTCATCCAAGATCCTTTTTTTGTTCTGCAATCATCCCCCAAGAATACACTAAAAAAGACCCCGGTGTTCGGCCCTCCGCCACGCGTTTTTATTAACATTGGAATTCTTT
>JAKAGL010000317.1 GCA_021815535.1 bacterium | reverse complement strand
GATCGGCGCCTACAATCTCCCGGTATTGAAAGCGCCCGGCTTCGAGGCGGATGACCTGATCGGTTACGCCGCAAAGCACGCGGCCGCCGCGGGTTACAACGTCACCATCTTCAGCGGCGACAAGGACATGATGCAGCTAGTCGGGGGACATATCGCCCTGTTCGACCCGCTGAAAGAAAGGCCGATCGGCCCCGCCGAGGTGAAAGAAAAATTTGGCGTTACCCCGTCGCAGGTGACCGATGTGCTGGCACTCATGGGAGACAGCTCCGACAACATTCCCGGCGTTCCGGGCATCGGCGAGAAAACGGCACAAGCCCTCATCGCGGAATACCACAGCATTGAGAATCTGCTGGCGCACACAGCCGGTATAAAAAAGCCGAAACTGAAGGCATCCTTGACCGAACACGCCGAAACCGCGCGCCTCAGCAAAGTGCTGGCGACGATCAAAACCGATTTCGACCTGCCGCTGGATTACGAAGCGTGGCACCGGCGCGAGCCGGATACCGCGCGCCTGGCCGCACTGTTTACACGGCTCGGCTTTAAAACATTCCTGGCGGAATTGGGCCAGGCCGCCGTTCCCGCGGCTGGGGGGGGATCGCCGGCGCCGCGGCCGCCGGAAACCGAAATCTCAAAAAATTATAGAACCATCTTTACAAAGCAAGCGCTTGAAGAAGTCATCGCCATCCTTAACAAAAGCGGCGGCTTTGCCGTAGACACCGAAACCACCTCCACAAATCCGGTCGATGCGGCGCTGGTCGGCATTTCCCTGTGCGCCAAAGAGGGGGAGGCCTGGTATCTGCCCTTGGGGCACGATTACCTCGGCGCACCGGCGCAGCTGGCGAAGGCCGAGGCGCTGAAACTTCTCAAACCGCCGCTGGAGGATGCCGCCATCCCCAAATACGGCCAAAATCTGAAATACGACATCACCGTGCTGGCGGG
Source organism: bacterium (assembly GCA_021815535.1). Taxonomy (GTDB): domain Bacteria; phylum Nitrospinota_A; class UBA7883; order JACRGQ01; family JACRGQ01; genus JACRGQ01. Next base: position 1,575 of record JAKAGL010000317.1, on the reverse strand, counting down.
CGAAGGAGTCGCGGTGAACCCGGTTGGATTCGATACGCTAATCGCTTCTTATCTCACGGCGCCGGAGGAACGGCGTCATGGCCTTTCATATCTGGCCCAACGGTATCTTGGGCTTGCCATGATTGAATATGAGGACGTCACCGGCAAAGGGGCCAAGCAGGTGACCTTCAACCAGGTATCCACCGACCGCGCAACCGAATACTCGGCGGAAGACGCCGACATGGCCTTCCGCCTTACCAGCATATTGAAAGCGGAGATCGAGGCCGAGGGGTTGAAAGACCTCTACTACACCATCGAACAGCCGCTTATCTGCGTACTGGCGCAGATGGAACAAAACGGCATAAAGCTGGATGTGCCGCGCATGAAGGAGTATTCCAAAACGCTGGAGAAAAAACTTCACACTCTCGAGAAGGAAATCCACGCCGCCGCGGGGGAAGAGTTCAACATCGCTTCGCCCAAACAGCTCTCCGCCATCCTGTTCGACAAGCTGGGACTGGCGAAACAGCGCAAGACCAAAACCGGGTCATCCACCGATCAGGGGGTGCTGGAAACGCTGGCGATGGAACACCCCCTGCCTGCGCTTGTGCTGCGCCACCGCGTGCTGAGCAAACTCAAATCGACGTATGTGGATCCGCTTCCCGGGATGGTTTCGCCGCGGACCGGACGTATCCACACATCGTTTAATCAGGCGGTCGCGGCTACGGGGCGCTTAAGCTCGTCCGACCCGAACCTGCAGAACATCCCGGTGCGCACCGAGGAGGGGCGCGAGATCCGCCGCGCGTTCGTGGCGGAGAACGGACACCTTTTGATCTCTGCCGACTACTCCCAGATCGAGTTGCGGATCTTGGCCCACCTGAGCGGTGATGGGCTGTTGAAGGAATCGTTTAAAAACGATGAGGACATCCATACCAGAACCGCGCGCGAGATCTTCGGGGCCATCGGCGGCTCTACGCCCGAAATGCGGCGCGCCGCGAAGGCGGTGAACTTTGGCATCATCTACGGGCAGACCGCCTTTGGCCTCGCGCAAGAGCTTGCGGTCTCCCGGCGCGAGGCGCAGGGTTATATCGACAGTTATTTTGCCCGTTACCGTGGAGTGCGGGAATTTATCGACGCCACCATCAAAAAAGCGCGCGAAGAGCGGGTTGTCCGCACCATGTTCGGCCGCAAGCGTTCCTTCCCCGAGATCGGGTCGGCCAACCGCGCCGTGCGTGAGATGGCGGAGCGGATGGCGGTGAACACCGTGGTGCAGGGGTCTGCAGCCGATCTTATCAAAAAAGCGATGCTGGATATCGCGCCAAAACTGGGCAAACTGCACTCCAAAATGCTGCTGCAAGTGCATGACGAATTGATCGTCGAAGCGCCTGAGAAGAATGCCGACAAGGTGGGGGAGGCGGTGCGGAACCTGATGGAACACGCGGTGCGGCTTTCCGTGCCGCTTAAGGTGAGCGTGGAATCGGCTCCCAATTGGGGCGATATGCACTGATCTCCCGCGCCGGAGGGCGGGGTTTTATTGCATGTTCACTTCCCCCGTTTCCGGGTGGCGCGCTGGTAACCTTCAATGAAAAAATTAGATCG
>JAKAGL010000059.1 GCA_021815535.1 bacterium | reverse complement strand
GGTTGGATGCTTGTGATAACCAAGTGCCTGCCCCGCCTTGAAGTAGTACACATCGAGGGTGAGCACGTCGGTTTTCACCAAGGTAACCTTGTTCACCAAGCCGTCTGTAAATGCCTTGCTTTTATTGATGTCGTTCTGCTGGATAGCCATAACAAATCTCCTATTTAAATTCGATTTCACGCACTGGTTTGTGGTTCAATCCACAAAACAGAACATCCCCATAACGCAACAGGGTCAAGCCCTGATTATAGTTTAATGGTTGTTTGGCGCCGCTGTTTCCGGTTCTGAGCCGGGCAATTCGGTAATATCGGGACTATTGCCGGAGAGCTGCGGCACCCGCATCACGTTTGCCTTCTCATGTTTTTTCTCATAGAGCAGGATCAGGCTGATACGGCGGTTTCGCTCATCACGCGGATTGTATTTTATCAGCGGTTCGGTATCGGCATAGCCCACCACCCGTGCGATGCGGTAGGGGTCGATGCCGTCCTCCTCCAGCAGCTTCCGCGCGGCCAGAGCGCGGTTTACCGATATTTCCCAATTGGTGACGCCGTTAACGTTGTAAGGGGTGGCGTCGGTGTGCCCTTCAATCGCCACGCGGTTGGTGGTCTCTTTGATGTTGTCGGTTATCATTTTGATCACCTTTCTGCACTTTTCGGTGGGGATGGTGCTGCCGGGTTCAAACATCTGGTTCCCTTCTTTGTCGACAAGCTGGATGCGGACACCCCCTTCGAAAATATCTATCATCACCTGATCCTTAAGCTCATCGAATTTGGTGGATACCGCCTCGGTGATTCTCTCTTTCATTTGTTCGGCGGTCACTTCGGAAGCGGCCCCTTTGTTGAGATCCATGTTCTGGGGGGATTGTTGGCTGCCGCCGGGTTGGGCCACGATCCCTTTGGTTCCTTCAAAAAAAGAAGTGCCGGATTCCTTGAACACGGAGAACTGTTTGAAGTATTCCGCCATCACGATCCGCTTTTCCGGCGAGACCATGGCCAGAAGCCAAAGCAGAAGGAAGAAGGCCATCATGGCCGTCACGAAATCCGCGTAGGCCACTTTCCACGATCCGCCGTGCGCGCCGCCATGCCCCTTTTTCACCTTTTTGATGATGATGGGCTGTTTGGCGGCGTCTTTTTTTGAATCTGCCATTAATTATTTTTTTACCTTCGATACGGCGGTATCCACTTCGCCGAACGATGGGCGTACCTGGTGCGGAATGACGCGGCGGCCGAATTCCACTGCCACCTGCGGCGCCTCGCCCCGGACAAACGCAACAAGAATGACTTTAAGCATCATGAGATACTGATGATCTTCGGCGGCGAGCGCTTCGAGGTTTTTGGATATCGGCCCCACATACCCGTAGCAGAGCAGCACGCCGAGGAAGGTACCCACAAGGGCCGCGCCGACGTGGTGCCCCAGCACGGACGGCGGCTCGTCGATCTTGCCCATCGTGATGACAACACCAAGCACCGCCGCCACGATGCCGAGGCCCGGCAGTGCATCCGCCACGTTGCCGATAACCTTAGACGGAGTAAGCGCCTCATCATGATGGGCGTCCAACTCGGCATCCAGCAACGCATCCAGGTCGTGCCCTGCGATGGAGGTGCTCATCACGGTACGGAGGGTATCAGTGATGAAATCAAGATTGCCGTGGTTGGATGAGAATTTCTTGTATTTCTGGAATATGGCGCTTTTTTTCGGGTTTTCCACATCCTCTTCGATAGAGATCAGCCCCTCGCGCCGGATCTTGAAAAAGATTTCGCTCATCAACAACAAGGCTTCCATGTAATCGGCCTTGGCATAGGTTTTGCCGGAGAGGATGCGCTTCAGGTCGGAGAAGACCAGCTTGATGATTTTCGGCGGGGCCTGGATGATGAAACCGCCAACCGCCGCACCGCCGATAATGATCAATTCCGCCGGCTGCAGAAGAACCGAAAAATTGCCGTGTTCCATGGCGTAGCCGCCCATAACGCAGCTGATAACGAAAATGGCGCCGATTATTGCAAACATTTATTCAGCACTCTTTCGCTTGTCCCGGAGTTCCCGGAAGATCTCACGCTGACGTAAAAATACATAATGAACAAGTCTATCCCGGATTTCCTCGTCCATGGGGGAAAAGTTCACCCACAGCCATCCCGGCGCTGTTTTTGCCACGATGCCGTAAAGGTAAAGGGCCACCGCAGGGTTCAGCGGCAACATCATCTTCATTTCGATCTTATCGCCCGGTGCCGCAGAGGCAGTGAACGGCAGGCCTATGCCCCCCCCGCTCAATTCGACCTGAAGGTGGGGCAGATGAAGAAAATCCTCCCGGTTCTTTTCCAGAAGGGTGAGGATGGCGTCAAGTTTTGCATTGAGCATCCGCAACCACATCGAAAGCAGTCTGTCTTCATGCTCCGCAAGATCGCCGAATTCCGCCTGAATCAGGTCGGTGGAAACGCGGGATTTAAGGTCGACCGTCCCCGGCGGCAACACATGTGCCTCAATGGGAAGAAACGCCTCTACTTTGGAATATTCGCCGTGGATGGAATTCTCCCCTTGAGTATCTATATGTTTTTCCATATTGCCGATGAAGATTACTCTACCATACGGCTCGACGGCTGCCACCACTCGTTTTACCCCAGATCGCTCTATTGAAACGTTTCACTTTATCCGTTTACGCCTTAAATACCCCATGGCGAAAACGCATTTGTTAACAGGCAATTATTGATCCATAAAGTTACAGTAGGATAATATCAAAATAGGCGGAAAAGTAGCAACCCAAAAAGAGCCGCCAATCCGGCGGGGACGATCACTTCGCCGGTTGCGCTGCCAAGCAGCATCAAGTGATAGATAAAAAGAAAATCCTGCTTCAGCGACATTTTGCTGGCCCCTTCAGTCCGCTGATTGAAGACGTAGGGGACTTCAATGCTTTTGGCAAATTTCCCCCGCACAAGCACTTCGAGGAAGATCTTGAAGCCGGTTGGGGAGAGTTTTTTGAGGTTCACCCTATCGGCCCTGAAGAGGAAGCAGCCGGTGGTGGTATCGTGAATTCCCCATAACGTCTTGGGGAGCAATATTTTTGCAATGATGTTCGCCACATTTGAAATAACCACGCGGTACCACGCCCAGTCCTGCGTGCCGCCGCCGTCCACCTTGCGGCTGGCGATAGCCATGTCGGCGTTATTCTTTATCGCGGCCTCGTACAGGCGGCGGATGATATCGGGCGGGTGCTGCAGGTCGGAGTCGATAACGGCGAAATATGCTCCGCTGGCAACTTCCCAACCGCGCACCACGGCGGTGGCAAGCCCGCGCTCGGTGGTGCGGCAGATCACTTTCAGGCCGGGATATTGGCCTTTGAGCGATTCGGCGATCTTGGTGGTGCCGTCCGGCGAGTTGTCGTCCACCACGATCATTTCCACGCCAACGCCGCTGCCGGCGAAGCTGTCGTGCACGCGCCGGAGCAATTCGGCCACGTTTTTTGCCTCGTTGTACGTGGGCATCACCAGTGAAATGGCGGGATCTTTCATGCGGGGAAGTTTATCAGAAACCGCGCGCCGGAAGAAACGCCAATTGGCCGTTGATTGCAGGAACACAAATGGTTAACGAAGGGCAAACGGCTATTGCAGGAAATCGCTGGAAAGTTGCAGCGTGGCTCCGTTGACGGCGGAGGAGCGCGGGCCGGCGAGGAAGAGTATCGCGTCGGCCACCTGTTCCGGTTTTAGCGCAAGGCCGTCGAAGCCGGGGAAGGCGTCACGCAACATGCCGGTATCCACCGCGCCGGGGGCAACGGCATTTACGCGGATGCCATAGTCTTTTCCCTCTTCGGCCAGTGCTTCGGTGATGCCTATCACCGCGAACTTCGACGCGCAGTAGGCCGAAAACCCCGGAAACTTTTTGGCCCCCTGCACCCCTGAAAGGGATGATATGTTGACGATGCTTCCGCCTTCTTCCTTCATCAGGCCGAATGCCTCGCGGCAACAGAGGAATACTGCGGCGGCATTCACCTGCATCACGCGATGGTACTCCACCATCGAAACATCCTCGACATACGCGCCGGAAAAAATCGCGGCGTTGTTCACCAGAATGTCGAGGGTGCCATAAGTGGTTTGGATATGTGCGAAAAGGGCGATGACCGCTTTTTCGTCGGCCATATCACATTCAATTGCTTCGGCCACGCCGCCTATGGAAGAAATAAGCCGGACGGTATCATTCAGCTCCCCCTCCGAGCGCGCGCAGATAATTACCCGCGCCCCCTCTTTGGCAAGCAACAGCGCGACCGCGCGGCCGGTGCCGCGCCCCGCGCCGGTCACCAGAGCGATCTTCCCATCCAGCATTCCCATGCGTTCATTCTAACCTAAGATTGCGATTCGTCGAGCCAGTCCACCAGCGGGGCAATTGTCAGTTCCCAACGGTAATGGCATTCCACCCGTTCCATGCCTGCTGCGCCCAGCCGCCGCCTCTCGCCCGCATCCTGCAACAGGTGAGTAATGTGAGCCGCCAGCACGCTAAAATCATTCGCATCCGCCAGCAGCGCCTCATGGCCGTTACGCGCCACTTCCGGCACCGCTCCGGCATTGAAGGCGGCGATGGGAAGTCCCGCCGCCATCGCTTCCAGCAGTACCACGCCGAAGTTTTCCTGCATGCTTGGCAGGCAGAAGACATCCGCCGCACGATACAGCGGGGCTAATGCAGGGCCGGAAGGAACATGCCCCACCATCTCAACCGACGTTGCCAGCCCCTGTTCACGCACCAACTGGCAAAGCCGTCCGAATTCCAGCCCGTCTCCGGCAACAAGCAGCCGTGCCTCCGGTATTTTTTCAAGCACCAGGGGCCATGCCTGGGCGATGAGGCGGTCGACACTTTTACGCCGGTAGAGGCGGGCCACGCAGAGCAGGGTAGGTCGCGCGTCCGTTCTGGGGGGCGCGGCATTCAGCCAGGTGCGCCAATCGTCCAGAAAAATTCCATTGTTCATTACCCGCACCTTCGCAGGAGAAAGGCCATATAGTTCGGATGCTTTGCGGGCGGTGTACTCGCTTGATACGAATACCGCGGTTGCCTTTGCGGCCGCGTCCCGCTCCATCCTAGCCAGCAGCCGTACGACGCCGCCGACCAGTCCGCTTTCAAAACGGATGATGTCGGCGTACAGCGCCTGCAACATGCACGCATATGGTACGTGGCGCGGGAAGAAAAACCCGTCCTGGTCGAACGCCATATTCGGCATCGGGTTCCGGCTGCCAATGCCGCTTCCGATTCGGTAGCCAAATGCCAGGCGTTGAAGGGTGGTAAGGAGATAATTTTCGGATGTTGCGGTGAAATCAAGGATTTCCATCCCAAAACCGCGTTGCCGCAACGCGGTAATGATGCCATTCGCTACCGCAGATGTGCCGCTGCCGAAGCCCCCTTTTAGGGGCCATGAGGTGATGATACGGCAGCGTTTCATGACGCCGCCGCCGATTATTTCTTACGCTTCATCAGGTCGTTAAAATAGGCGACGATCTCGGGATCGTTCCACTCCCGCATTCCTTCCGCCGTTGAAACGATATTTCCTTTGGGATTGATAACGAAGGTGGATGGCAGCGCGTTGACGCCGTATCTGTTTGAAGCGGTGCTCTCGGGGTCGTGGAATATCTCGAAAGTCAGCCCGTGCTGTTCCACAAAATTCTTTACCTTGTCAGGGCCGCCGCGATCCACCGATACCGCCAACACCACCATATTCTTCGACTTGAATTTCTTCGAAAATTCCTCCAGCGAAGGCATTTCGGCGACGCAGGGTTCGCACCAGGTGGCCCAGAAATTCAACAGCACCCATTTCCCCCGGTAGTCGCTAAGATGAGCTATCCCGCCCTCCAGGTGGTTGAGGGTTACCTCCGGGGCCGGTGCGCTTTCGGGCGGAGCCGAAGCTTCCGCATCAAAGTGGTCATGGTGGTACCACGTGAAGGAAGCTCCGTATCCCAGAACCACAACCAGCGCCGCCAATAACATGCGGCGCGGTTTACGCAGGAGCATGAACGCAGATTTCAAAATACCTGCTCAACAGCGGTGATACCCTCAATCTTTTCCACAAGGGCGCGTTCTATTCCCAGCTTCAGCGTGTAGGTGGAGGAAGGGCATGCGCCGCATGCGCCCATCAACCGGACAGAGACTACGCCATCCTGTACATCGACAAGTTCCACGTTGCCGCCGTCGGCCATAAGCGCCGGGCGTATCGATTCCAGAACCTCTTCTACTTGATCTTTCACTTCCATGATTTTTCCTTTCCCGCAATATTGCGGATAGTTGTTGTATCTCCTCAATTCATTTTATCCACTGCATTCCTGTTATTCAAGTGGAGACGGGAAATGGAGGAAATATTCAACTATCTGTATTTATATGAGTTCTTGCAAGTCTATAACATAAGTCATCAAGTTACCGGTTGTTATTGACCCCAAATAAGACCTTTGAGGCGGCAACTCGCTACCGCCGTTCAAAGAGGGCGAGAGTTTCCACATGGAAGGTATTAGGGAACATGTCAAGCGGCTGGGCGGAGACCAGTGTGAATCCATTCTCGCAAATATCTTTCGCATCTCGCGCCAGCGACGGCGGATTACAGGATACGTAGACCACCCGATCTTTCGCCAACAGCTTTATATACTGTCCTATTCCTTTTGCGCCGCTGCGGGGAGGGTCGAGCAGCACGGTGTCGAACATGCGTTTTTCCCGCGCCATTCTTCGTGCCGCGTGCATGGCGTCGCCCGGCAAAAAATCCGCAGGAAGGTTCAGGCGCGCAGCATTCTTTTCCGCGTCTTCCACGGCGAAATGTGAATGTTCCACGCCGGTTACCTTCATCCCGCCCGCCGCCAGCGGAAAGGCAAGGTTTCCCATGCCGCAATAGAGGTCAAGCGCGGTTCTTCCCTTCGCCGGTGCGGCCGACTTTTTTACTTTTTCCACCAACAACCGGTTGCCACCGGGATTCACCTGTGAAAAAACGGTGGGGCCGTATTCCAGCGTGATGCCACCCCCGATATTGACTGAAAGCATATCCTCGCCATAGACCGCCAAATCGTACCCCGTGGCGATGGAAAGCCCCTCGGCCCCAGAAACAGCGTCCAGCATCGCTTCAGCGAAGGCGTGCTCGGGCATTTTGTTCATCAACAGCCGCAGGCGGGCAAGCTCTGCCGGGTAGCCGGTTTCTATGATGATTTCTTCAATGGCGGGAACGTCCGCGCGATGCGCCTCAAGAAAAACGCGTAACTCGGCAATTACCCGGTTGATGCCGTCATTGGCCACGGCGCATCGGTCGATATTCACGATTTCATTCGTCCTGGCCCGGTGATAGCCAAGCAGCAGATCGCCGCCGCCGATACCGGCGTGCAGTTTTATCCGGCTGCGGTAGCCGAGTTCCGCCAGCGAAGGGGTACAGGGGGATACATCGGCCTTCATTTTGGCGATGTGAAGAAACTGTTCACTGACGACAGATTGTTTGGCGGCAAGCTGCGCTTCATAACTCAATGCCATCCAGGGGCAGCCGCCGCAATCGTCCACGAAGGGGCAGGCAGCCGCGCGCCGTTGCGGCGAGGGGGACTCTATCTTTGCCACATCAGCTTCGATGAAGCGGGGTTGTTCTCTCGTCACGCGGGCCAATACACGGTCGCCGGGATAGCCCCCTGTTACGAAAACCACTTTCCCATCGTGGTGCCCAATGCCGGCGCCGCCAAAGGCAAGCTTCGTTATTTCGATGGAGAACACGCTGTTCATCCGAGGCACTATACCTCGCGCTGTGTCGTTTTCAGCCTTTATAAAATCATGGCCGCGGCGGATGGTTCAGAGGACGAATCGGCTTCCCTCGGCGGGACAGATGCATTCGACCGAGCTTCCCAACTGCTCCAGCTTCTGTTTGGCCTGTTCCAGTTTGCGGTCGATCAAGGCATCGTTTTGGTCGGGATCGTGATGGAAAAGGTGAAGCGATTTGACCTGAGCCATGGTTGCGATACGCACAACCTCGCTGATGCACGAATGGCCCCAGCCGGTTTTCTTGGGATATTCTTCGTCGAGGTAGGTGGAATCGGTAATAAGAATGTCTGTTCCGTGAATAAAATTCACCAGCCGCTTTTCAAAATCGGGGTCATTGTTGGGGGTTCCGGGGGGAAATATTTCATTGTCAGTGATATAGCAAATCCTCTTGCCCTTGTAAGTGGCGCGGTAGCCCAGGCAGTTTCCCGGATGGTTCAGAAGAAGGGTGTCTATCTGTATTTTGCCAAGGGTCAGGCTTTCTTCCCGCAGGTCGTGAAAAAATACCCGCGCTCCGAATTCCCGGATGGTGACGGGAAAATAGATGTCATCCATCTGGGAAGACATGACGGCGCGCCACGAAGTGCCGCTGTGTGCAGGACCCAATATTTCTATCTCATTGCCCACCACGAATAGCGCGCCAAAAAAGGGAAAGGCATTGATGTGGTCCCAGTGGGGGTGCGAAATGAAAATTTTGGCGGTCAGGCGTTTGACACCCGTGGAAAAAAGATGATCCGACAGTTTTTTGATGCCGGTGCCGGCGTCAAAAACGATCAGTGGCTCGTCATCCACCTGCAGCGAGACGCACGAGGTGTTGCCGCCGTATTTCAAGGAACCGGGGCCCGGTACGGGCAACGTGCCGCGGGTGCCCCAGTAGGAGAGGGTAAGTTTTTTGGTGAACATCTTTTCGACTTCGCCAATGAACGTCTTAACATCGACCGGTTTGACAATAAATCCGTCGGCCCCCAGCTGCTTGGCGCGCCGTTTGTCGAAGTCGTACGATTTGGCGGACAAAATGATTATCTTCGTTCCGGCAAGATCGGGCATTTCACGGAACCGTTTGCATAGTTCGAATCCATCCATTTCCGGCATCATGAGGTCGAGTAATATGCAGTCGGGACGCATCGCCGGCACTTCCTTGAGCGCTTGAAGCGGCGATTGACTGTAGCTCACTGTGTGACCGGCCCGCTGAAGCAGAGGTGTTAACAGTTTCACTACATCTTCATTATCGTCGATAACAAAAAAGCGCATTTTCCCCTCGTTTCTACGGTGGTTTCAGCCGCTCAAACGCATCTTGCGGTCAATGATAGCACAGTCAAAGTGCCATGTGTTGATACAATAAAAACTTCTCCTTCAAAGGTGGCGTTACCGGCAAAGAAATGCCATAAAGATGTTTCTTTCCGGCTCTCAAGCGGGCAAGTGGAACAAACGAACCCCGGATCAAAAATTGCCGGCGCGATAATCCTCGAATGCCTGTTGCAGTTCATCCCGCGTGTTCATCACGAAGGGGCCGTAACGGGCGACTGGCTCGTTCAGCTTTTTTGCCGCCAGCAGCAGAAATCGCGCGCCCTTCGGCCCCGCCGTGATACGTACGCCCGCGCCGTCATCGCTAAACGCGGTCAGCGCCGTTTGTTCCACCTCCGTGTCGGCCATATTTGCGCTTCCTTGAAAAAGATAGGCGAATGCGGAATGGGACTGTGGCAACTCATGTTCGTAGACGCCTCCGGGCGGCAGGGTAACGTCAAGGTAGAGCGGCGAGGTGACAATCCCGCGCACCGGCCCTGTTGCGCCGTCCGCTTCTCCCGCGATCACGCGCACCACCGCGCCGTCTGCCCGCTTTACCTCCGGAACATCTTCCGGTTCGATGTTCTGGTAACGGGGCGGCATCATTTTGTCCGTCGCCGGGAGATTTATCCAGAGCTGAAATCCCCAGATAAGGCCGTCTTTTTGTTTAGGCATCTCAGAATGGATAATGCCGCGGCCGGCGGTCATCCACTGAATGCCGCCTCCCCGCAGGATGCCGCTGTTGCCGTGGTTGTCAGCATGCTCCATCAGCCCTGCCAGCATGTAGGTAACGGTTTCGAACCCACGGTGCGGGTGATCGGGAAAGCCGGCGATGTAATCGCCGGGGGTGTCGCTCCGAAATTCGTCCAACATGAGGAACGGATCAAGGTGCGCCAAACCTTCAGTGCCGAGGCTGCGCACCAACCGGACTCCCGCCCCATCGGTAACCCGCTTCCCGCGGATCACTTTGTTCACAGTTCGTGTTTTCATGGCATGCTCCTTTGATCTATCTTCACGTTGCACCATTAATATGATTTTGGCAATGTACTCCGGTACGTGACGTGCTGACGCAAGGTGGTGTATTATAAAAATCCAACGCGGTGTGTGTTCCGCACTTTATGTGCCGCCGCTTTGAATGTAAGAGAGCACTACGGAAAGGAAATTAGATGTCCACCCAATTGATATTTGCGAATAACGGACAGATTACTCCCCAGATGGAGGAGGTGGCCGCAGATGAAGGGATGCATCCGGAAGAGGTTCGCCAATTTGTGAAGGATGGCGTGGTGGTTATCCCCCACAATAATTCCCGCTCATTCCGCGCCAAGGGTAGCGGTCAAAAGATGCGCACCAAGACAAACGCCAATCTGGGCACTAGCGCCGACGAAATGCATGTGGAGGAGGAA
>JAKAGL010000316.1 GCA_021815535.1 bacterium | reverse complement strand
GCCACCAAGGGAAAATCAGAACAATCAGCGTCGCTGACGCTCCGATGGGTGGCCGACTTCGGCGGAATCAGTGGCCGATTTCACCGGAATACGCACCATATTCGGGTTTACCCGGAGCATGGGGTTGCACCTTGACGGATCTATTGGCTGTCACTGTCTGCGCAGGCCGAATTTACGCTGAGCGGTCAAGCCGCCCCCCAGGGAATCGAATTAGCAGTGGCCGCCACCGCCTCCACAACCGCAGCCACCGTGGCCGTGGCCTTGGGCGCCTTTTGGCATGCGGAAAACAAAGGAGGCACCCTGTTGGTCTTCCACATAGTCCAGCTCCAAGCCTTCGATCTTGGTGATGGTCTTCGGGTCGATGATCACCGGAATGCCGTTGCAGCTAAATTCAGTATCTTCGTTCCCCTTTTCATCGAAACCGAGGCCATATTCGGGGCCGGAGCAACCGCCGCCGACCAGAGCGATCCTGAGAGGAAGCCCTTCGCATTTGGCGACAACTTGCGATTTTCTGATCTGCTCGGCTGCGCTATCGGAAACGTTCACCATATAAGACTCCAAATCTAAATCTAATAACTCTGCAATCTCGAACATTTTACCATGAAATCCGGCAAAACGCCGTTCATCCACCCAACTGGCATATTCTTTTGTATTAGAGCCTGAAAAAAACGGTTGGGTTCTCCGCTCCGGCAAGGTTACTTCTTCGGGATCCAGCCGAGCGCCGCGGAAACGGATTTGCGCGGGATCATGATGTTTGATTCATTCAGCCGGACGCCGATTTTTTCCGAACCAAGCATTTTCATTATCATCGGCTGTGCATCAAGCGTCCAATCGCCGTAGCCGGGAGCATAGCGGAACGTAAGGGAGTAGCCCATTTTTGCGCACTCCGCCTGCACTCGGTCTTCCACGCGGTCGGCCATGTAATCAGCCATCCAGCCGCCCACATATTCAAGGTAAAAGGCATCGGTCGGCTCGGTTTTGATAATGGCATCTGCCATATCGGGGAGCTTGGGGCCGATAGTGGTGAGAAGCAGTGTGACGTAATGGCAGGGGAGAAGCATATCCACCACCTTCTTGCCAAAAAACAGCCCCGGCATTTCTTCCACTTCGGGGGTTTTTCCTTCTTCCCGTATCAGACGATAGGTGCGGTAAATTGCTTTCGGTTCAATGAGGCCGTAGCCGGTATCTATCGCTTTCTTTATGTAACGGGCGATATTCTGCTCGGGCATCTCCTTGAGGGAAGTTATTTTTGAGATACGAAGTTCGCGTAACACCCGCTCCTCTTCGATGGTGAACGGGATATTGTTCAATATGATGTGGCGTTGGAGGCTTTCGATGATGAGCGCCACGGTCAGCGGGCTTTCCCGATACGAGCACTGATGACCGGACAGACGTTTTTCATGGCGCCATTATATACCGCCCGTGTAAAAAAGAAGGGGCGCTCGGCGCGCCCTTTCTTTTTTGCGAGTGGGGATGGTATCAGGCCGCTTGCGCCGCTCCTTTGAATTGTTTCACATGATCCTTGCAGAAACGGGCGAAGCTGTGCGGTTTTTTGCCGGTGACGCTCTCCACCGTATTGAAGACCTCGGCCATTTTGCCGGCGCGCGCCCACGCATAAAGTTCGAGCAGGGCATCCGCCAGCCATTCCGGAAAGCCCCCGGCCAACATCCCTGAGCGGGCTTCTTTCGGCGGTGTATCGATATACATAAAGTGCCCGCCGGATGCCTTTGATATCAGGGCTACCGCCTCAGCGGCTGTGATGGCATCGGGACCGGTTATTGGATAGAAACGTCCTTCATGCCCTTTTCCGCGCAGTGCCTTGACCGCAACGGACGCGATATCGCGCACATCGACCACGCTGATTCGCGCAGTGCCCAACGGCAGATAATAGATGCCGTTTCTGGCCGGATAGGTGAGGTAATTCTGCATGAAGAAGTTGGGGCGGAGAATGGTGAACGGTATTCCCGATGCTTCTATCTCTTTTTCAGCGGCGAGATGCAGGCGCTGCAACACGGTTTCTCCGAATTGGGAACCGAGCGCCGATTGCCGGACAATATGCCGCACCCCGGCCAACTTTGCTTCATTGAGGACAGATTTAATCTGTTCCACCATATTCAAGGCTACCGGGGTGAGGAGAAAGAGTTTGTCCACCCCCGTGAGGGCATCGTGCAAGGACGCACGGTCGTCATAACTGAACGGTACCGTTTCAATCCCTTTGCCCTTGACCTTAAGCCCCTTCTCCGGGGTGTGGATTGCCGCGCGGATAGTTATGCCCGGGGAGGAGAGTTGTCTAACCACTTCGGAACCAAGAGTCCCGGTGGCTCCTGTTACTAATACTTTCATGATGAACCTCCTTATAGTTCTTCATCTTTATCTTCCCACCTATTGTATATTTAGGCAATTTACTATATACTTCGCATGTAACTACAAAAAATGTAAAAATAAAAAAAACAAATAGTTATAATGGAGTGACCAAGTTTATGAGCGGTATTCTCTGTCCGGTTCACAATACTTTATCCATAATTCAGGGAAAATGG
>JAKAGL010000315.1 GCA_021815535.1 bacterium | reverse complement strand
GGGGCCGTCACGGTGATCAGGCCAATGGGCCTGTCAATGCTGTAATACCCCTTCCCGGCCTGCACATTGCGTTTGGATGTTATGGTGGCCGTGGGAGGGGGGGTAGCGGCAGCCACAACCGCCGCGGCCCCGGTGGCGGTTGTGGTGGTGGCGGGTGGTGGTATGGCTGTGGTTTCTTCCCAAATGCCAAGAATCTGATCCAGATTCTTGCTGATATTATCCCACACATCAAACTCGTTTTTTTCGCTGTTGAGCTGGATAGTTCCCTTCAGGCCGGTTGTGGCGGTTGTGCTGCCCCCCAGCACGTCCCCGCCGACGCCGGTGTTATACGATGATTTTAAAAACGGCATCGCCACATGGAATTTCCGGGTTTCGCGGTATTTGACCACGATGGTATTGCCCTGAACCTCTTCGAAATAATCTTTTTGCCTGAGGATATTGTCCAGGGATTTGAAGAAATCATCCTCCGCCCGAATATCCACATCCACCATGGCCATCTGGTCAACATCGCTTGCCCAGCTGATGTTCATGCCCTTCAAGGCGGCAAGCCGCTTCATAATATCGCGCAACGGCACAGGGCCGGTGGTGGAGGAAATGTCGGCGCCCACCGGAATCTTGATTTCCGATGTTTCTCCAGCCCCCATCTGCGCCCCGCTTGCTGAATCCTTCAGCACAAAGGAAGGCTGTTGGAAGCGCACGGGCAATTGCCCCGGCTGAAGCTGCTGCGCGGTTTCCGTTTCCTTGGCCGGCGGCGGTGCCGTGTTGGTCGTTGTCGGCGCACAGGCGCAGAGCAGCGCCAGCAGGGCCGCCATTGCATGAAGTTTCATTATCCGCGTGCTTTTCATAGGTGTGTTGTTCCGTGCGGGTTACATGTTCTCGGCCGCGGCAATCCGGCCCTTGATGTACTGCTCGAGATCCGCCGGCAGCTTGTATCCGGAGAGCATGATGGTCCGGTACTCTTCCACCGCTGCCTGGTGGTTGCCCTTCTTGTCAAGGAGCCGCGCCATGGGCACCATGCTGTCCAGGGTTTCGCCATAGATTTCCGTATATCGATTCAGCAGCGCGATGGCGCCGTTGTAGCTGTTATATTCCTCGGCAAAGGCGGCATAGCTCAAGAGGGCTTCCTGGGGGGCCGATTGCCCGCCACTGATGGCCTTGTCGAAGTATTCCTTGGCTTCCGGGACCTTTTTCATGTTGGCCAGGGCGATGGCTGCCTGAAGGGCGGCATTCGCATTCGTCGGATCGGCGAAATACGCCACCTTGGCATAATGAGCGGCTTTGGCGTTCAGACCGAGATGTACCAGGCACAAGGTCGCCATCCGACCGGCAAGCTGGCCGTTCTCCGGCCACAGCGCCAAGGCCTTTTCGTAACCGGCCAACGCCCCGGCATAGTCGCCCTTTTTGTCCAGTTCATTGGCCTCGCTGATGATGCCTTTGGCCTCCACCTCGCCTTTAGGTGTCTCGATGCGCTGCTTGATGGAAAGGGCCTCCAGTTTGCCGCCATCCGTGGAAAACGCGATATTCTCGGTGGCAGCCTTGGGCCAGGTGAACTGCTTCTTTTTGGGGGCGATGACGATGGTATTGAACCGTTCCTCCTTCTGGAGATCCTTCAGGTTCAGGATGATGTCCAAGGCAAAATCCCAGGGTACATCGTTGAGCGCCAACGTGAGTGAGCCGGTAACTTCGTCATCCACCACGATGTTTTGGCCGCTGATCTCGCCAAAGAGGCGGAAGACGTTATGGAGATCGATCTTGTAGAAATCAACGCTGATGCGCTGTTTGTTATAGCCGGCAAAGCTGTAGGTATCCATGGCGGAAGTCGGCTTGGCCGTTTTTGCGGCGGCCTTTTTCCCTTTCCCTTTGACCGGTTTGGCGAGCGTTATCTTTTGCGGAACCTTGGTTTTTTTGAGTGGCGGCAAAACCGGCTTAATCAGTTCTTCCGCGTTCTCCGCTGCCAGCAGCAGGGCGGAGAGGCTTTTTTCGTCCATCGGCGGGGCCGGCGGTGCTGCTGGCGCGGCGGCTGTCTTCGTTTCGGCCACGGCAGGGGCGGTTGGGCTGGCGGCGGATGTGTCGGCCGCAGCCGGGGTTGCGGTTGGGGGAGCGGCGGCAAGTTTGGCCGCTGCGGTGGGCGCGGCAATGGTGATCACCATGCCATCGGGTTGCGGTTGCACGTCGTAGGCGAAGAGTTCCTTCAGGCCGGAATCAAACACAACCCGCACGGCATTGTTGCGCTGGGCAGCCCGGATGCCCTCCAGCGCGGTGCCGACCTTTTGTTGCAAGGCATTGGCCCGTAGTTTGATCCCGGGAATGTCGATATACATCCGGTCGGGCCGGGTGGCGGTTTTCTTGATTTCTGCCTTAGTGTAGCGGGAAATGGGGCCGTTCGCCCGGAGGAAGACCTTGGTGCGCTGGGGATCGCTGGTATCGACAACCACGTCACGGAGCATGGTCGCCACGGGCTCGCCGGTCTCTCCGTGGGCCGTCTTGGTTTTTGAGGCGCTGTTTTTTTTCGGCGACTTGGGGAGCGCGATTTTTTCGC
>JAKAGL010000058.1 GCA_021815535.1 bacterium | reverse complement strand
GGCGCAGGCGGGGATTCACCACATGGGTGACGACAAAATCCATTTCGCCGCCTGAAAGGATGGCCGCCGCGCCGGGAAAAAAATCGAGGTCGAACTCGTTATCGCCGGGAACGATGAGGCAGTATTCTTTTTTGGCGATGGCGGCGCCGGCCAAAAAACTTTTGCCGACCCCCTTCCTGGTCTCATTGCGCAGGAGCGTGATGCCGCCGTAGCGCGCGCGAAGCCCCTCAGCCGCCGCCGCGGTTCCATCCGTGCTGCCGTCATCCACCACGATGATCTCGTAATCCGTCACGCCGCCCTCCCGCGCAACGGATGCGATCTCCGCCATAACGGAGGGAAGGTTTTTTTCCTCATTCAGCGCGGGCACGATGAAGCTGAACGAGGGGACCGGCCTGCTCATCGTACGGTGTTCAAATCCCAGTTGTAGGGCAGGTATTCGATATCAAAGTCGGGAGGGATATTCCGTCTGCCGCCCAATTCGCAGTTGAGAAAGGCAATGATGCCGCCGGCCGCCGCGAAATCCTTTTCATACCAGTCGAATATTTTGGAAAGATGCACCGTCTTGTCGGCGCGGTCCACCCGCATCCCCTTCCCGCCGTTCAGGAGGAAGCGGTCGATCTGGGATTTTAACTGGTCCTTCAACGCCGATGCCGTATACGCCTCGCCGCGAAGGTCGGGGCATGAAACGGAGGCGCAGACGATGGCGAAGTGGATGGCCGGTTCCTTCATCGGGCGGAGGATCTTGTGCTCTATGTCGTCAAGGGAATACTCTTTGCCGCCCACCGTTCCCGCTTTCACCACCCACGCCGGCGAGAAAATGTTCCCCACATCCTTGATGCTTTCGAGGGGATAATATTCAAGCACCAGTTTCACCGCGAAGATGTTGTAGACGTTTATCCAAAACGCCAGCGTCTCGTCCCGTCCGTGCAGATCCTCCGGTGAAAACGCCGCCAGCCCGGCGATGAGCGCATTGAACTGCGGCGATGTGCGGACCGCGGCATAATCGACGCCGGTGTATGCGATGCCGCCGTAACTCGCCGGTTTTGTGTTTTTCTTGAGGATCGCATCCCACCCGCCGAAATCAAAGGCGTACGAAGGCATCGGCAGGCAGAGAAGCAAAACAAGGGCGGCCGCGGCGGTTCTCGGTCTAATTTCCATCATCCGCGCCATTTTACCCCGTTATGCCGCGAGTTGAACGGGCCGTTCGCCTTGGCGCATAGAGACGGGAAAGAAGCAACGCGCCAAAGGTTGCCAGCCAGATGAGAGCGGGAATGTTGTCCTTTTCCTCCCACACGCCAAGAATGGTAAAGCCGATGAGGATACGGTATGAAAGCAGAACCGCCCACACCATCACCAGCCCGGCGGCCCCGGGAACAAACGGCAACAGACAGGCCAGATAGAGCGCGTACCATGGATGAAGCGTCGGCGTGAGCAGGAGAAACGCCAATGCGATGGCATAGGCGGCCTGAAACGACGCCAAAAACGCGGAATGGGAAGGGGCCACCTCTTTTCCGCTGCCGTGCTGGCGGAAGAGCCGGGTGTATACAACCGCCGCCACCAGCATAAATAAACCCGCAAGCAACCACCGGGCCGTGGCGCCTTCAGGCAACAGGACGTGCAACGCCTGAAACGCGAACCCGGCAAACTCCCAATTGCGCGCATAGATGCCGAGCGTGGCGAACATGTTAAAAAGGCCGGGAAAGAACGGAACTATCAGCGCGGCCGCGCCAAAAACGGTCCCCGCGATGAACGCCCCCCTCCCCTTTTTGCCGGCAAGAAAAACAAACAACGGAAAGAACACCAGCGGAAAAAGTTTGACGAACGCGGCGGCGGAAAATGCCATACCCGCCAGCGCGGGGGCCAGCCACCCGCGGTTGACAGGGCGGTACGAACCGTTTTTGGCGGGAATCAAAAACATGAACCCCAGCATCAGGAAGAAAACCCCCGCCCCGTCGATGTGCCCCGATGCGGCGATCTCGAGAACCGGAAGCGGATGCCAAGCGTAGATGACCGCGCGCGACGGCGGCAGGTTCATACGCGCAAGGATGCGCATCATGATGCCGCAGGCGGCGATATCCGCCGCCACCAGCAGGGCTTTTATGCCGAACAGGCCGCCCAGCAACGCCCCTTCGGCAAAAATGATTTGTGCGGCCGGGGGATAAATGGTAATCAGATGAGGATGGTTGACATACGCGAGCAGTCCCTCGGCGGCCGGCGGAGCGTCCGCCGGGGCCAAGGCATACGGGTTGCCGCCGTGCACCGTCGTCAATCCGTCCCAGAGGTAGCGGAAGATGTCGTCGGAAAGCTCCGGGCGGCGGAAGAGGAACAGCAACCGGAGCGCGGCGGCGATAAGGAGAATCGTGCGCGGCGTCCACCCGATGTTCTTCGATCCGCCGGCATAAAGCGAGACGGCCAGTGCGGCGGCGATGAGGGCGGAGGCTCCCGCAAGGGCGGGGATGGCAAGGCGAAGGTCGGCCTGGAATGCGATGAAACAATAGGAGAGCGCGACAATGACGGGAATTCCCAGGACAAAAGATCGATGCGGTGGATGCGGATCTAAACTTCCGCTGGCGCTGTTATTCACCATGACCCTAATACTGTTTTCGGGGGAAAACTCCATGGCCGGCACCATAAGCCTGATAGAAGCCACCGCGCTGAAAGGCGCCCTCTCAAAATTCGTGATCCTCGATGCCCGGCCAAAGGCCGATTGGCAGGCGGGGCACATCCCCGGCGCGCTGTCGTTTTCATGGGAGAACTTTACCAGAACCGACGCGCAAGGCATACAGTTCCGGACGTTTCCCCCGCAGGAGATGGCGGCGGCGCTGGGGGAGATGGGGATCGATGAAAAGACCCCCGTGGTCATTTACGGCGACGCCGACACCAGCTGGGGCGGCGAAGGATGGGCCGTATGGGTTTTTGCGTGGATGGGACACACCGAACCGGTCCGCATCCTGAACGGCGGCATCGAGGCCTGGAAAGACAACGCGCTGCCGGTCACGGCGGATGGGCCGAAAGCGGCGGCGAAGACCGTGTACCATTACACTCTCCAGCCGCAGCTCGACATTTCCACCGCCGAGATAGAACAGCGGAAAAGCCCGATGGTGCTGATCGACACCCGCTCCACGCTGGAATGGCTGCGCGGCAGGATACCGGGGGCGGTCCACATCGAGTGGACGAAGTTCTACGGCGGCGGCGACCGTCATCCGCTTTCCCCCAGCGAGTTCAGGCAACTGCTGAAGGATAACGGCGTCGACACCGCCGCGCCGATCGTCTACTACTGCAGGGGAGGCATCCGCAGCGGCTATGCCTGGATGGTGCACCGGCTTGCGGGTTTGCCCGATGCGCGCAACTACGAAGGGGGCATGGAAGAGTGGTGGAAACTCTCCGGCAAATGACCCATCGCTGAAAAGCTACGCGTGGCGGACGCGGGCCATGTCGGCGAGGTCTTTCAGTATCACCAGCATGAACCCGGCGGGAAAAAGCGCCAGGAACGGGATCGCCAGCCACGTTCCCCGCTGCCACGAAAAGATGATCGGCAAAAAGCTGTAGAGCAGGAAGAGGACGTTGATGAACAGATACGGCAACGCGCGCTGCCGGTAGAGGAACGCCAACAGCGGAGGCCGCTGGCTTCCCTGCAATCCGAATTTCGGCGTCCGTTCGAAATACCCGCCGCCCGTGAACGCCCCCTTGATGACCGAGAGCGAAATGCCGGGGGACATGCCGATGCTGAAAACCGGGAGCATCGGCAGCCACCGCAACGTGCGGTCCGTGCCGGCGGCCGCCGCATAAGCGAAGAAGTAAAGTAAAATGGCCCCCGTGGTTCCGGCAAGAAGCGGCAGGTCGGCCTTCAGCATCTGATAAGGGCCGATGCCGACGCGCCACACGATGGCGGCATACAACGTGAGGGTGGTGACCGTGCCGAGAAGCCAGCCAAAATTCGCCAGCAGGTGCGCCACCGCCTCGGCCTTCACCGAAAACGGCAACGGCGAGGCAAGGAGCCGGGGGAGCACCTTGCGCGCCGTTTGGACAGAGCCTTTGGCCCAGCGCTGCTGCTGGCTGCGGAACCCCGCCAGCGTCACGGGAAGCTCGGAGGGGACCGCCACATCATCGCGGTAGACGAACTTCCATCCGCGCAGTTGGGCGCGGTAGCTGAGATCGAGGTCCTCGGTCACCGTATCGGACTTCCATCCGCCGGCCGACTCTATCGCGGTGCGCCGCCAAATGCCGGCCGTCCCGTTAAAGTTGAAGAACAGGCCGCGCCCGCAACGCACCCGGTGCTCGATGCCGAAATGCGGACTGAGCAGAAGCGACTGGATGCCGGTGAGCCACGACGCCTCCGCATTGAGAAACGTCCACCGTGCCTGTACCATCCCGACCTTCGTATCGGCAAAACTGGGAACCGTTTTTTTCAAAAAATCGGGGCGCGGAATGAAATCGGCGTCGAAGATGGCGACCAATTCACCCGAGGCCCGCTCCATCCCCGCCTGCAACGCCCCCGCCTTATACCCGGCCCGGTGCGTGCGCCTCATCACCCGGATGCTCGCCCCCTCGCGCGTCAGCCGTTCCACGGTTTCATCAACGATGCCGGCGGTATCGTCGGTTGAATCGTCCAGCACCTGTATCTCCAGTTTATCTTTCGGCCATTCAAGGCGCGCGGCGGCTTCGATAAGCCGGGCGGCGACAAAACGCTCGTTATAGAGCGGAAGTTGGACGGTCACCGGCGGGAAATACGCCGGGGCGCAACGAATGGCCGGGATCTCCTTGCGGCGTTCCGCGTACCAGCAGGCGATCAGCCAAATCCGGTGCAAGCCGTAGCAAAGAAGCCCGCCAAGCGAGGCAAAATGGATGATCGTCAATATCCGCAGGTAATCAATGCCCATGACGCTCCGTTGTCTTAGTTGTTGCAAGTGCTCAAGCCGGTGGAAAGTTTAGCATAAAGCATTTGCCGGGCGGGAAACAGAACTCAAAAACCCGCGATCATGCTCAATTATTCTATTAATCGCTTAACTAATTGATAAATTGAATGTTTTAGTTAATATATCTGCGACGATACCGGCTTTTTCAGATATACTCCCCGCAAATCGGCTGAACTGTTTTTGGGCGGCCAGCCATTTTCATAAACAAACCGGCTCCAGAGGGGGGCGGGTTGACGGCCTTACGGCCATTTAGGGATACCGGATTTTTAAGGGGACATTTACCGACATGAAGAAGCTACTTGGGAGCCTGATATTTTTGTTCGCCGGGGCATTCATCTTTGCCGCGTGCGGCAGTTCAACCACCGCAACCGCCGCCAAGCCAAGCGCGCCGGCCGGTCTGGCGTACACCGGGGAAAACGGACAAGTAACGATCGGCTGGCCCGCGCAAGCCGACGCGACCTCGTACACCGTTTATTACGGTACCGCCGCCGGCGTCACCACCGCCGCCACCACCAAGTCCGCCGGCCTCACCACCACCTCCACCACCATAACCGGCCTGACGAACGACACGCCGTACTACTTCGTCGTTTCCGCCACCAACGCCGGGGGCGAAAGCACGCTTTCCAGCGAGATATCCGTCACGCCGTCGAAATACAACCTCAGCCTGCTGACTGCGACCACATGGCTGAACACGCACGCGTCCGACGCGGGCGTCACGGTCATCGACGTGCGAAGCAGCGCTCTCTACACCACGGACCACATTCCAAACGCCGTGAACATTGCGGTTTCCGCCTTTGACGAATACAATTCGGCGGGCATCGGCACCATGTTTGAAGAAGACACCGCCTCCGCAGGGTACTACCTCGCCTCGAAGGGCATATCCAACACCGATACCATCGTCATCTACGATACCGACGTCAGCGCCAGCGCCGGGCGGCTCTTCTGGATACTCGAATACCTCGGCTGCAAAGACGTCCACATTCTTGACGGCGGCTACACCAAGTTCACCGCGGACGGGTTCGCGGTCAACGCCACCGCCACCACCAAGACCGCGACAACCTTTACGGCCGCCACCGAATCCATCAAGCTTGCCACCAAAGCCGATGTGCTTGCCCACTATGCCGACACTACGAACTACGTCATTGTGGACAGCCGGAACGCATCCGACTACAACACAAAGCACATCCCCAATGCGATAAACCTGCTGACCACCGACTACACGGACGCCACGACCAAAGCCGTATTGCCGGTAGCCACGCTGGAGACCCTGTTGGCGAACAACGGGATCACCCCGGGGAAAACGATCATCACACATTGCTATGTGGGTTATCGCTCGGGGCAGGCGTACTTCATCTACCGGTATCTGGGATACAAGGTGAGCAACTACGACGGATCATGGACCGAGTGGAGCGCGGATTCCACCCTGCCCACCGCGCCGTAACGCCGCGGAGGCGGATCTGAACTGAACACAGTGCCGCATAGGGGATTGGAAACAGCCCCCTATGCGGCCATTACATATATAAACCGATAACGTTGCCGCGTTTTCCAATAACGCCAAACGCGGATCGATCGCATAAAGGTTGCTTATGATATTGCGCGTTGCAAAAACCGGATCTACCGCTCTTGCGGCCATCGCGTCCCTCCTGCTGGCGGGGGCATTCACCAACTGCCACGCCGGGGCGTGGACGCTGCCGGAAGGAAAGATATATGACAAAGCCTCGCTGAATTATTACAGCGCGAACCCCGCATTCACCGATACGAACCTCGGCAATTATCTTGAGTATGGCCTGACCGATAACCTCAGCCTCGTCAATTCCATTTACTTTAAGCGGATCAAAAACGATTACTACACACCCGCCACCGGCGTCACCACCACCAGCACCACCTCCGGCATCGCCGATATCGAGATAGGGCTGAAACATAAACTGGCGGAAGGGAACTACGGCGTTCTGTCGCATCAGGCATTGCTGAAACTGCCGGGGCTGTACGATAAAAACTGCGGGTTGCCGCTGGGCAACGGCCAGTTCGACGCGGAATACCGCGTGCTGTACGGGCTTTCGCTGTGGCGGCTGTTCCCCGGATACGCCAATCTCGAGGCGGGGTACCGCTACCGGGCCGAGGCGCCCGCCGACGAGTTCCGCTATCTGGTGGAGATCGGCGCGGACATCACCAGCCGGTTCTACGCGCGCGTGAAGCTGGACGCCATCGTAAGCATGAACAACGCGGACAAAGTGGCCGACCAAAGCGGCAACCCCACCACCATATTCCAGTACGACCTGCAAAAACTCGATACCGCCCTGGGATATAAGCTGACCGATACCTGGGGACTGGAGCTGGGATATACCCCCACATTGTACGCAAAAAACACGGCGGACGGGACAAACTATTCGGTGGGGATAACCTACCTGCTCCGCTAATGCGTAATTCGCAAACCAGAAAGGCGTATATGGACTGCAAAGCTTTCCTGATAACGCGGTTGCCGATGCGGGTAAGGCAGACCAACCGCGCGAACATCATCATCTTCCTCGTGGCGCTGGCCATTATCCTGAACGCCCTTTTCAACCATTTGCTCTTCTCGCACAACGGCCTGCGGGAACTGGTCGAGCCGGGCAACAGGTTCCCCGCCTTCTCCATGAAGCTGATCGGCGGACGCGAGGTCGTCAACCGCGACTTTGCCGGAAAACCGGCGCTCTATTTTTTCTTCGCCAACTGGTGCCCTTGCGCCCACCTGTCGGCAAAATTCATCAAGAAGGCGTTTGAGGAGAACGGCGGCAAGAACCTTGCCGTGTACGGGGTCGGCATACAGGATTCGCGCGGCGGCTACGGGGAGTTCGTGAAAAAGCACGGCATCGCATTTCCCGTAGCCGACCGGGGGGGCGACGATCTGGCGGACAGCATAGGAATACGGACAACCCCCACCTTGGTATTCGTGGACGATGCCGGGATCATCCGCTCCTACTTCATGGGAAAGATCGAGCGGTACGAACAGGTGGAGAACGGGCTTCACGCCATTATGAAACGCCCCCAGCCGCCGGTTTCTCCCGCCACGGAGAAAATAGGATAAACTGAAATAGCAATGAAGATACGGGAAACCATGATATGAGCCGGGTGAGGCTTCACATGGCAAGAATCCTTTTCGCCCTGATCGTGGTGTCGGCGGCAAGCCTCGGCATATGGGCCTACCGCACGGGACACTTCATGACGGTGGCGGAACTGCGCGCATGGATCACCGGATTCGGCATATTTGCGCCGTTCGTTTTCATCGCGATGTACGGCCTGCTGGTCACCTTCGGCGTTCCCGCCGTTCTCTGTTCCACCGTGGGGGGGCTGGTCTTCGGGCGTTTTTTCGGAACCTTCCTCAATCTGTTCGGCGCTTCCACGGGGGCCAGCGGCGCGTTCTGGATCGCCCGGTTGATCGGGCGGGATTATGTGGCCGAAAAGTTATCCGGCGCGAAGTGGTTCGGCAGGTTCTCCAATGGGATCGATAGAAACGGTTTTTATTACATGCTCTTTGTGCGGTTCATGCCGGTATTCCCCTTCAACGGGGTCAATTACGCATCGGGCGTCACCAACGTGCGGTACCGCCATTTCCTTCTCGCCACGATGATCGGGATGCTGCCGTACGACTTCGCCTTGACGAACACCGTGGTGGAGGTGGGGGCATCGGTGGCCAACGGATTCAAAATGAGCCCGGGCTTGATACTGGCGGGCTTTCTGCTCGCGCTTGTCAGCCTGGCGCCGATACGGATAAAAAAATACATCGAAAAAAGAAATGGCTCCCCCGCGGGAACCGGAGAGGATCTGGCCTGAGGCGGCGGGGTATAATGCCCCCATGAACGGCTATCTACTGCTCAACGCCGTGCGCCGCCGCATCCTGTGGAACAGCGTCACCCGCGCCACGCGGCACCAGCGCAACGGGATGATCCTGCTCACCCTGCTGGCGATCGCGTTCATTGTTGGCGACTACTTTTTCTTCCGCCGGGTGATCGCCTACATCCTTACCCTGCCGCTGGAGCTGGCCGACATCATGATCCCCCAGTTCCTTATGGTGATCTGCCTCACCTTTTTTTCCATGCTGACGTTCTCCAACATCATCGCGGCGATCAGCACCTTCTACCTCTCGAAAGACCTCGACCTGCTGATCTCCTCGCCCGTCGGCATGAAGGCGATATTCGCCCAGCGGTTCCAGCAGACCACCGTCAACAGCTCGTGGATGCTGTTCGTCTTCGGCCTGCCGATCTTTGTGGCGCTGGGGGAGTGCTCCGGCGCGCCGCTCCTTTATTACCCCGTGATGCTGCTGGCGCTGGCGCCGTTCATCCTGATACCGGCCGCGCTGGGCACGGCGGTCACCATGCTGCTGATGCGGTGGTTCCCCGCGCGCAAAACCTACCAGTTCCTTTCCATCATCGGGCTGGTCTTCATGGGAAGCCTGGTGATGTTCTTCCGGTTCATGCAGCCGGAAAAGTTTTTAGGCAAGAAAATACCGGTGGCGCAGATACAGGCCTACGTTGAAAACCTGAAGGTGCCGTCCTACCCCTGGCTGCCGAGCACGTGGCTTACCTCGGCGCTGGATGCCGGCACGAAGGGGGATTTCGGCGGGATGTGGTTCTGGACGCTTTTGTCGTGGGCCGGGGCGGCAGCGCTGCTGGCGGCGGTCTTCTTCGGCGTATCGCGCGTGTACTACCGCGGGTGGTCGATCGCCTACACCGGGCGCGAAGGGGTGCGAGGGCGGCGGGCGAGCCGGGTTTACCCGCGGCTGGAGAGGCTGTTGCTCTGGGTGCGGCCCCCGCTGCGGACCATCATCGTGAAAGACATGCGGATATTCTGGCGCGATCCGGCGCAGTGGACGCAGATATTCATGCTGGGGGCGCTGGTGGCGGTCTACATCTTCAATATCCGCTCGCTCCCGATGGACTCGCTGTTCCTCAAGAATTTCGTATCGGTGATGAACATCGGCCTCGCCGGGGTGGTGCTGGCCGCCATCGCGGCCCGCTTCGTCTTCACCAGCACCTCCATCGAGGCGCGCAGTTTCTGGCTCATCAAGTGCGCCCCGGTCGATTTTTCCGAATACCTTTGGACGAAATACTTTTTCTACGCCGCGCCATTGCTGTTGCTGGCGGAAACGCTGGTGGTGGTGAGCAACCTTTTCCTCGATGTCGACCCGTTCCTCATGGCGATCTCCGCCGGGGGGATCTTTTTCATCACGGCGGGCTTGACCGGCCTGGGTATCGGCCTGGGGGCGCTTTATCCGGTGTTCGAGCATGAGAACATCGCCGAGGTCGGCATGTCCACCGGGGCCATCTATTACATGATCCTCGCGTTCGGCTACCTGGGCGTCACCGTGATGTTCGGCATACGGCCGGTATGGGTCCACTTCTCCGAAAAATTTCTGGGGCGCAATGTGGGGGGATGGGAGGTGTACGCCTGTTACGCCGTCGTCGTCGGCCTCACTGCGCTGGTGACGGTGGTGCCGATACGGTTGGGCGCACGCTCCCTTGCCCGCGAAGAGCACTGACCGGTTGGCGCGCTTTGACGCGCCGCTTCCCCCCGCGTTATAATGCTCGGCGTATGGGATCATTGCGGTCGTTCTGGGCATTCGCGGCCCTGCTGGCGCTTTGCGCCGCCCCTGCGTCCGCCATGGAACACTGCGAGCACACCGCGGCCCATGCCTATGCCGCGGCCGGGCATGCGGCCCCGCCCGAAGCGGTCGATGCGGGGCGAGAT